>NZ_KV817761.1:125289-198897 GCF_001814765.1 Enterococcus sp. HMSC061C05 | reverse complement strand
GTCTTACTTTGTTCAGTTTTCAAAGGTCTAATCTTTTTTGTTTCAACAACTCTTTAATCTTATCAGATTCAGAAGAGAATGTCAACAACTTTTTTGTTTATTTTTTCTAAATGTCTTTATCGCTCATTAGCAGCGACTTGATTATCATATCATTTCGATTGTTATTTGTCAATAACTTTTTTTAAAGTTTCTTTCGATAAAATCAAGCTTTATAAGCTTTCTCATCTAAGCGACTTCGTTATTATAACATGATATCAAAAATGCGTCAACACTATTTTTTATAATTTTTAGCGACACCTTAAAGGAATCATTTAGAACAAATAATAATATAGCAATCTCTTTATAAAATTGCAATAGAAAATTTCCTATTTTTCTTTATTATTTTTAAAGACGAATATTAAAGCATTTTTATTGTTTTTTGTTCACCTAAAAGCTATTTACAATTTACCAACGAATGTTATTCTATTTTATTGTTCGCTAAATTTCTTTATAATGACCATCCCAAATTTCTTATCTGCTTGTATTTGGCTTCTTCTTTCTTAATGGATAATATAAAAAAACAAGCAAAGCACATGCTTTACTTGTCTTCTGTTTTTGCGATAGGAATAAAAATTCTAAAGATAGTCCCTTGCCCAACTACGCTTTCTGCTAAGATACGACCTTTGTAGTTTTCAACCAATTGTTTTGCGATAGACAATCCCAGACCATTTCCGCCCTTCGTTCTAGCCCTCGCTTTATCCACACGATAAAAACGATTGAAGATCTTATTAAGGTCTTCTTTGGGTATTCCTTCACCAAAGTCCTGTATAGCAATCTCAAATTCATTCAGAGTAGAAGAAATAGAGATATGGACTTCTTTTCGTGTAGTTGAATATTTTACTGCGTTATCCAATATGATAATGATTAATTGCTCAAAGTGATTACGATAAATTTGCAGGGTCACTTCTTTTGTCAAATCATCATCTAAAGTAATCACATAGTCTGGGTATAATATCTTGAAATTATTATAAACTTGATAGGTGACTTCTTTTCCTTTAGTTGTTTCATTTGCATAATGGACATCTACTTGTTCTGCTCTAGATAAGTCTAGCATCTCTTGAACTAAGCTTTTCATGCGGCTGATTTCTTGCATGCTGGCGCTTAATGATTCTTCCAATATTTCAGGATCATCTTTCCCCCAACGATTTAGCAGACTAAGATGCCCTTCAATGATTGCTACAGGAGTTCTTAACTCATGAGAGACGTCTTCCACGAACTGCTCTTGTTGTTCGATATACAAACGCATGCGGTCAAGCATCTCATTGAATATTTCAGCTAAATCTGCCAATTCATCATTCGTGTCGATTTCAGGCATGTGGATATCTGATTGCGGATCTTTACGTATAGTATCCATTGTATCTCTGAGTACCTTGAGTGGTTTCAAGAAGTAAGAAGATAAAAAGAAACCTAAAATACTACTTAAAATCAAAGAAACGACTTCTAAAACAATAAGAGTCAATAATAGCTTATTTCGGATATCATAGAAAGAAGATAATTCATAGAAGCTTTGCGCATAACCAATCTTTTCTCTTGTTCCTTTAGAATATATAGGCTGTATAGATAAAAAGCCAGTTTTCCCTTCTAGTGTAACAATCGTTGGCACTTTACGTGTTGTTTGGATCAAGTTTCGACTGTTTTCGTGAGTTTTGAAAATCAAGTTCTCATCTAAATCATACACATAAAGATCCATCGAAGGCTGCCCTAGCTCAGCTATAAAGGAATCAATCTTCATTAAGTTTCCTTCGACCAGTGAAGTATGATCTATGACCTCATCTCCGTCATTTGTCGCTTTTGTCAGATTACGATACGTATTCACTAATGTCAGTTCTTCATCCGAGTTAGCCAAACGAGAGGCTACTTCTGAAATCGTACGTTCTACATTGTTTCTCTCTTTTGCAACAATCAGATTGATAGATGATTTATAGGTAATGACCGCAAAAATTGTAAACACGACGAATATGAAGAAAGAACTCGCAAAGGCCCACTTGATTGTCAAGGAGGGCCCTTTCAGTTCTCTTTTTTCCGATTTTTTCGGCTTTATCACGAGCGCATCACATAACCTGTTCCGCGGACAGTTTGGATATAGCTTTCCTCCCCTGGAACGTCAATTTTATTGCGAAGATAACGAATATATACATCCACTACGTTTGTTTCAACTTCCGTTTCGTATCCCCACACTTTATTTAGTAAAACATCACGTGCTAATACCACGTTCACGTTTTCCATTAAAGTAAGTAGCAATTCGTATTCTCTTTTTGTTAGTTCAATTACTTCGTTTCCGCGACGTACGACACGGTTTTCTTTTTCGATAGTCAAATCACGATAAGTAATAGTGGTTTGTTTTGCCACATTTTTGTCACCTTCAATATCGATTCGACGCAACAATGCTCGAAGACGCGCTAATAGTTCTTCGATAGCAAATGGTTTGACGATGTAGTCATCTGCTCCATGGTCAAGTCCTGATACACGATCGATTACAGAATCTCTTGCAGTCATCATAATGATTGGTGTATTTTTGACTTGGCGTACGCGTCTGCAGACTTCTAAACCGTTCAATTCTGGAAGCATCAGGTCCAACAATATGGCATCCCACTCATTATTTAATGCCGCATCTAAACCAGTACGACCGTTGTAATGGACTTCTGCGTTATACCCTTCATGCTTCAACTCTAGCTCGACAAATCGAGCTAAGTTCTTTTCATCTTCAATGATTAGAATATTACTCATTTATTATTTTATCCTTTCTATCTACTGGCTTTTTAAAAACTCTATCATTATACCGATAATCTGCTTAAAAATCTATAGTCATTTTATCATGAATAGCAGTTTTAAAAAAGAGCTGAAGTCTACTCATAACAATCGACTTCAGCTCTTTCGTCCTCTTTTTATTTTCTCATTTCCTAACAGCCGAAAGACTATTATTCTTCATGGTACCATGAGTAATGGAAGATTCCTTCTTTGTCGACACGTTCATATGTGTGTGCGCCAAAGTAATCGCGTTGGGCTTGGATTATATTTGCAGGCAGACGTTCTGCTCTGTATGAATCGAAGTAAGCGATGGCTGATGAGAAAGTTGGTACAGGTACGCCAGCTTGGACAGCCAAGGCAACGACGTCTCGGACTGATTGCTGATATTTTTTCGTGATTTCAACGAAATAATCATCTAGCAATAAATTTTCGATCTCAGGATTTTTGTCATAAGCATCCGTGATTTTTTGCAAGAATCGAGCTCGGATGATACATCCAGCGCGCCAGATTTTTGCGATTTCGCCAAATGGCAAATCCCAATCAAATTCTTTTGAAGCGACACGTAATTGAGCAAATCCTTGAGCATAACTCATGATTTTACTGAAATACAACGCTTCTCGGATTTTTTCGACCAATTCTTTTTTGTCTCCTGTGAACTCAAAATCGTTCGTGCGAGACAAAATTTTACTTGCTTGTACGCGTTCTTCTTTATAAGCAGAAATGTAACGGGCAAATACAGATTCAGTAATCAATGGAAGTGGCACGCCTAAGTCAAGCGCACTTTGGCTTGTCCATTTACCTGTTCCTTTATTTCCAGCTGCATCAAGGATCACATCTACGACTGGTTTACCTGTGCCTTCATCGTCTTTTCGAGTCAGGATGTCAGCTGTGATTTCGATCAGGTAGCTGTCTAATTCGCCTTGATTCCATTCTTTAAAGATATCAGCCATTTCTTCTACTGAAAGGTCTAAAATATTCTTCATCAAGTCATAAGATTCAGCAATCAGTTGCATATCTCCATACTCAATACCGTTGTGTACCATTTTCACATAGTGTCCGGCTCCATTTGGGCCAATATAGGTAACACATGGTGCTCCGTCTTCTGCTTTTGCAGAAATTTGCTCTAAGATTGGTGCAACTAGCTCATACGCTTCTTTTTGTCCACCAGGCATGATTGAAGGTCCTTTTAAAGCTCCTTCTTCACCGCCGGAAACGCCTGTACCGATAAAGTTAATACCAGAGTTGGCTAATTCTTCATTACGACGCATCGTATCTTTAAAGAATGTATTTCCTCCGTCAATCAGAATATCGCCTTTATCAAGGTGAGGAAGCAACTCTTGGATTGTTGCATCTGTTGCCGGTCCTGCTTTGACCATCAGAAGAATCCGACGCGGTTTTTCGATTGATTCTACAAATTCTTCGATTGTGTACGTTGCTTTGAAATTTTTATCTGGGTGTTCTTCTACTACAGCGGTTGTTTTAGCCCCTGTACGGTTGAATAAAGCCACTGAATAGCCGCGGCTTTCTATATTCAAGGCTAGATTTTTACCCATAACGGCCATACCGACAACGCCGATTTGTTGTTTTGACATATGAACTCCTCCTACATACGGGATTTCTCCCTAATCTCTTACATTATAGCTTAACACGGCTACATTGCAAACTAAAGAACAACATATTTTTTATTTACCGCTTATAAAAAAATAAACCTCAAGGCTCCATGGTTAGCCTTGAGGTTTTACATTTTCTAATTAAAATGTATTAAGCTTCTTTTGACATTACGTCCTTACCATCATAGTAACCACAATTTGCACATACGTGATGGCTTTTTTTCATTTCACCACAGTTTGGACATTCGTTTAATCCTTTGATTGTCAACTTGTAGTGTGTACGACGTTTTGCTTTTTTAGCTTTTGATGTTCTTCTAGCTGGTACTGCCATTTTGCTACACCTCCTTGTAAAGTCTTGCACCTATAATAGATACAATATATTCCAATCTTACTTGTTATCGTCGTTTTTTGATTCAGAATCAAAAAGTTCAGATAGTTTTGCAAGACGAGGATCAATTTTATTCTCGGCTTCTTCCATTTTTCTGCGTTGGTATTCTTCTTCGGAAACAACTTCCCAATCATTGCCTTTTGGAAGTTCTGTCGCTGCTTCCTCTTCTTTTGTCAATACCCGCATCGGAATCGCCAATAAGATGTTGTCTTCAATTGACTCTGCTAAATTCAATAACGGACCTTCAATCAGCAAAATCTCATCTGCAGACATTTGCTCATCTCTGCTTTGGAATTGTTCTTCTGTCATGAATACTTCGTCTACAGAAAAATCCATCGGCAGTTCAACAGGTTCTAGCGAACGTGTTGAAGGAACTGTCAAAGTCGTCTGCACAGTGTAATGAACGATATAGCCTTTCTTATCAACTGAGACCAAACCTTCGACTTCCACTGGCGCAACATCAAGTATTAAATTGTCTCGCTTCATGAGAGCGGCTTTCAAGTCGAGCGTCTCATGAAAAGTTAACGGTGTCTCCTGGTATTTTCTCAATTCCAATAAAGACCATTTCATTTTTCATCACTCCTAAGCAACAAAAGCAATTATACAGGGCAAAAACCATGTTGTCAATGAAATTTTCTTGACACCTTGCAGTTCATAAAAAAACAGAAATATCTTTAACAGAAAGCCTCTGTTTGCTATCATCTTCAGAATCATTTACAATAATCATTATTCTATCAAAGGAGCGGATGATCTTTATGAACACGAAAGATATTGAATACTATGTCCAAATCGTCAAACAAAAAAACTTTACGAAAGTGGCTAATTATTTCCGTGTGAGCCAACCTACTATTACATATGCATTACAACGTCTTGAAAAAGAGTTTGACGCCATACTTATTACAAGAGATCGTTCGCATCACGAATTAATCGTCACACCTTCTGGAAAGCAGCTGTTTCTCCATGCACAAACTATTCTCCAAGAGATTTCTACTGCAAGGGCTGAAATCACTCAGTTACAAAAGAAAAAGCTGCGTTTTGGCATGCCGCCTATTATCGGCAATGAGTACTTTCCAAAACTGTCAGGTTACTTTATCAAGCATGAATTGATGAATCAGATTGAAATCACCGATGGAGGCTCTCGGGACTTATATGGAATGATTCGTCAAGGGAGGATCGATTTAGCCGTATTAGGCTCAACACAGCCAATCGTAGATCAATATTTAGAAACAGAATTACTTTTGGATAAACGTTTCATGATCGTCGTTCCGCCTACTCACCCTCTTGCCCAGCAGAAGGCAGTCTCTTTCAAAGATATATCAGATGAACAGTTTGTGTTATTGAACGAACATTATGTCCACCCAGCAGCATTCACTAAACTTTCTAAACAAACACATACTCAACCAAAAGTTGTTTATCAAAGCAATGATTTGACGATTTTAAAGAGTATGATCCGTGAAAATGTTGGTATCGGTTTTTTGGCAGAGATTGCTGTCCATCCTGAAGATCATTTAGTTTGCCTGCCACTTTCAGATGAAGTTCAGCCTCGCTTCTTGATTTCATTGGCAAAACGAACACAGCAGCTTGTCACACCGCTTCAAGAACAAGTAGTCCAAGTCATCCATGAATTCGTTACAGCACAAAAAAACAGCTCTTCGTAAATGAAGAGCTGTTTTTATTTTGTATTAAGCTAAATTAGATAGCTGTTGTTTCGCCACGGTAAACGATGCCGCGACGTGAATCAACAGTAATCAATTCGCCATCAGTAATTGTTGTTGTTGCGCCTTTAGCACCAACGATTACAGGAATATCTTGTGCAATTCCTACAACTGCAGCGTGAGAAGTCAATCCGCCTTCTTCAACGATAACAGCAGCTGCTTTTTCGATTGCAGGCATGTATTCTTTGTCAGTTGATGGTACAACTAGAACCATTCCGTCTTTTGCTTTTTTTACAGCTTCTTCAGCAGATGAAGCAATAACTGCATTTGCAACGACAGATTTTTGTCCAACGCCTTGAGCTTCTAATAATTTAGAACCAATCATTTGAATTTTCATCACGTTAGTTGTTCCGCGTTCGCCAACTGGTACACCAGCAGTGATCAAGATTAAATCGCCTTCTGATGCGAAACCTAATTCAACAGCTTTTTTAGCTGCTAGTTCAAACATTTCATCAGTTGTTGATGGTTTTTCAGCAACTGTTGGGTAAACACCCCAGTTTAACATCAAACCGCGTTTTGTGCGTTCGTCAAAAGTAACAGCCAAGATATCTGCATCTGGGCGATATTTTGAAATCATTTTTGCAGTGTAGCCTGATTCAGTTGCAGCAACGATTGTTTTGACGCCTAGATTTTTTGCAGCACGAGCTACAGATAAACCGATTGTTTCAGTTACATCTGTTTTATCGAATTCGTTCAATTGGAATGTACCTAATTCTGATAATGCATTTTCAGCTTCTTGGTCGATACGTGCCATTGTTGAAACAGCTTCAACTGGGTAGTCTCCGTTTGCAGATTCACCAGATAACATTGTTGCATCTGTTCCGTCAAATACAGCATTGGCAACGTCAGAAGCTTCCGCACGTGTTGGACGTGGGTTTTCTTGCATTGATTCTAACATTTGTGTAGCAGTGATAACTGGGATACCAGCAGCATTACATTTTTTGATGATACGTTTTTGAACCATTGGTACTAGTTCAGCTGGGATTTCCACACCCATATCTCCACGGGCAATCATAACACCGTCAGAAACTTTGATGATTTCGTCAATGTTGTCGATACCTTCTTGAGATTCGATTTTAGGGAAGATTTGAACATGAGTCATGTCTTTTTCTTCTAAAATTTCGCGAATATCTAGAACGTCTTGTGCTTTACGTACAAAACTTGCAGCGATAAAGTCGATATCGTTGTCTAAACCAAAACGAATATCGTCCGCATCTTTTGGAGTAATACCTGGCAAACTGATAGAAACGCCTGGTGCATTTACCCCTTTACGTGATCCTAGCATACCTGCATTTTTAACTTCTACGACTAATTCACGGTTTGCTTCGTCTTTTTCAATGATTTCCATGTCGATCAAGCCATCATCGAATAAAACGTGTCCGCCTACGTGAACATCGTCAAATAATCCTGGGTAAGTAACCGCGATTTTTTCTTTTGAACCTACATGTTCAGGATCCATAGAGATGCGTGTTTGATCTCCTACTTCAAATTTGATGTATCCTGCACGACCAAAATCAGCTTCTGTTGTGCCTTGAACAGTTGTACGGATTTCAGCTCCTTTTGTATCTAAAAGAATACCGACATCTTTTCCTGTCTTTTTAACTGCTTCACGGACCATAGTCATACGTGATAATTGTTCTTCATGGTCACCATGAGAAAAGTTAAAGCGGAAGACATTTGCCCCAGATTCAATCAATTGAGAAATAATTTCTACTGAGTTACTTGCTGGTCCTAATGTACTAACGATTTTGGTTTTTTTCATTTAAAAAACTCTCCCATTCAATTTTGTTTATTTAAAGCTGTACACAGCTTAAATAGCTTGGTTTCTTTCACTCTTAAAATGAAAGTGAATTATTTAGATCATATAATGATAAGTCTGGTTTATGCTTGTTGTTTTCTAGTGTATCAATGATGTCAGCTGCAACGATTTCGTTGTCATGGATACCGACACATAATCCACCTTTTCCTTCTTGAAGCAATTCGACAGCGTAAGCACCGAATTTACTTGCTAAGACGCGGTCGCGTGCGCTTGGTGCTCCACCACGGACAACGTGTCCCAAGATAGATACACGTGTATGATAGTCGCCAAATTCTGAAAGTTTTTCAGCGAATTCATTTCCGCCCATTACACCTTCAGCCAAGATGATCAAGCAATGTTTCTTCCCACGATCACGGCCTTCTTGGATTTTTTTAGCAACTGAAGCCATATCAAAATCATGTTCTGGGATGATGATTTCATCTGCTCCGCCAGCCACACCTGACCATAAAGCGATGTCACCTGCATTGCGTCCCATTACTTCGATAACGAATGTACGAACATGAGAAGTCGCTGTGTCACGAATACGGTCAATTGATTCTAGCACTGTATTGATTGCTGTATCAAAACCGATCGTGAAGTCAGTACCAGGAATATCATTATCGATTGTTCCAGGAATACCTACTGCTGGGAATCCACGTTTTGTCAAAGCCATTGCGCCATGATAAGAACCGTCTCCTCCGATAACCACTAGACCTTCGATCCCGAATTTTTTCAATTGTTCGATTCCTTTTAATTGACCTTCTTCAGTTGCAAATTCTGGATAACGTGCAGAATACAAGAATGTACCACCACGTTGGATCTTGTCACCTACATCTGCCACATCAAGACGACGAATATCTCCAGCAACTAAACCGGCAAACCCATAATTGATCCCGTATACTTCCAGTCCTTCGTAAATACCTTTACGAACAACGGCACGAACAGCTGCATTCATTCCAGGTGCGTCTCCGCCACTGGTCAAAATTCCGATGCGTTTCATAATAAACATTCACCTCATTAAAATACTTTATCCTAAGTATAACTTAGGTTTACAACCATTTTTGCGTTAACCACGACTAACATTCTAACATTATTTTTCTCGCTTGTCTTGATTTACGGATAAAAAAATGAAAAAAAATGAAAGCAAGTAGTATTTTTTACCGTAAGTTATTTGAAAACCACATTATCTTCGCCAAGTAGAGAAACAAGTTGCCCCTTTATACTCTTGCTGTCATCCACCCAATAAGCATCCGACAGAACAACTTTTCGTTGTGTTTTTTCGTGGTACATAATTACTGGAATATATCCTGGGTGTTTCTGAAAAATCCCTTGTAATTGTTTCATTATCTCAGGATCTTCCCGTTCTTCTGTAATACGCAAATAGCACGTTTGTGAAGGATACTGTGTTTCTAACTGACGAGGATCAGCAAAGCTTTCTCCAATCAATTGTAGTTCCTGGTTATATTTGCTGATTTCGCTACGCCCTTGAACAAAGATCACTTGATCAACTGCAAACAGGTTACGATATTTTCGATAAAGAGTTGGAAAAATCGTGACAGAAATTTCTCCGCTACTATCGGTTCCTTCCACGAAGGCCATCAGTTCGCCTTTTTTTGTCCGAATCTCTCTAACTTCCTTTATCATCAATAGTAAATTGACTGGTTGATTAGGAACGATATCTGTAATCAGCTGAACCTGTTTAGCTAAACGAAGCCGGTCAAACCCTTCTGCAGGATGCCCTGACAAATAAACACCTAAGTATTCCTCTTCCAGCTTCAGTCGTTCTTCTAGTGTATAGTCAGCGACTTCTTCTTCTTTTAATGCCATGATTCCTAGCAAATCTAGACTGCCACCACTGTAAACGATATTTTGGATTTTTCCTTCTAGATCAAGCATCAATTGTTTCCTGTTAGGAGATAATTCATCAAAAACGCCTACTGCTGTCAGTGATTGCAGCAACTCTAATTTCAGCCACCGCTTATCGATCCGTATGAGGAATTGATCTACTGACTTGAACGGGCCATTTTGTTTTCTTTCATTCAATACATCTTCTACAAAATCACGTCGGATGCCTTTTATCGCTGTCAGCCCGAATCTGATTTCTTCCTTATTGACCAACTCAAAACTATAATTGCTTTGATTGATGGATGGTGAAGAAAGTTTGAGTTTATTTTTACGTGCTTCAGCAATATATTCTTTCAATTTCGTTGTGTTATGCCGAACAGAATTCATTAGACTAGTGAAGAAAGCCCCTGGATGATGAGCCTTTAGATAGGCCATTTGGAATCCCACGAAGGAATAAGCAAATGCATGCGACCGATTGAATCCATAGTTTGCAAATTTTTCAATATATTCATATACAGTCACTGCTGTTTTTTCCGAATATCCTTGTTGTAATGCTCCTGATACAAAATGCGACTTTTCTTCATCTAATACGTCTTTTTTCTTTTTACTAACTGCCCGCCTCAAAATATCTGACTGTCCTAATGTAAATCCAGCCATAGTCGAGGCGATTTGCATGATTTGTTCCTGATAGACAATCACCCCGTATGTGTTTTTCAAAATCGGGATCAGTGAATCATCGGGGTAGCGAATAGCTTCTTTTCCTTTTTTTCTGGCAATGAAGGTATCGATATTTTGCATAGGGCCTGGACGATACAACGCATTGACTGCGGCAATATCTTCGATGTTTTCTGGTCCTAATCTTCGTAAAACGTTTCGAATACCAGCAGATTCAAATTGAAATACTCCTGAGGTTTCGCCTCGTTGAAACAAGAGTAGCGTTTTTGCATCATTTAATGGAATCTCTTTTAATCGGATTTCCTGCCCTTCTACTCGCTTAACAGCCTTTAAAGTAAAATCAATAATCGATAAATTGCGTAGTCCTAGAAAGTCCATTTTCAAAAGACCGATGGCTTCTACCTCATTCATCGTATACTGGGTCAGAAAAGCTTCATCAGAACCGCGTTGGAGCGGTACTAATTCAAGTAGATTCCTATCGCTGATAACTACCCCTGCTGCGTGAGTCGAAACGTGTCTTGGCAATCCTTCTAAAATCACTGCGGTTTTGAATAAAAGCTGGTTTTTTTCGCTTGCCTGAACTAATTCTACTAGTTGACGCGATGTTTTGTAGGCTTGGGGCAATGTGATTTTCAGCTGGTTTGGTATTGCTTTTGACCAGCGGTTTGCTTCACTTTGTGACAGACCAAACACTCTAGCGGCATCTCTAAGAACCATTTTTGCAGCCATTGTACCAAATGTCGCGATTTGCGCCATGTGATATTGTCCATACTTTTCTCGAACATAATTCAATACTTCCTCACGTCGGTTGTCAGGAATATCCAAATCAATATCCGGCATCGTAAAACGTTCAGGATTTAAAAATCGTTCGAATAGCAAGTCATACTCTAATGGATCCACATCTGTGATTTCTAACACATAGGCTACTAATGAACCAGCAGCAGAACCACGGCCTGCACCGGTAACGATTTTATTTCTATGAGCAAAAGCCATTACATCCCATACGATCAGGAAATAATCATCGAATCCCATTTGATGGATGACAGATAACTCATAGTCCAAACGTTCTCGGTACTCCTTTGTATAATCAACGATCCGATGTTCTACTTGCGAGTAGCATAGCTCTCTTAAATATTCTCCAGCTTTTTTTCCTTGAGGGACGGGATAATGCGGGAGTAATTTCTGATGAAACTGAAATTCAAATGAAATCGATTCGGCTAAGCGCTGAGCACCTATTACAGCTTGTGAAAGACCTGCTTCTTCGAATCGTTTGATCATTTCTTGTTCTGAAAGCAGGTAACCATTTGCTGATGGTAAAGGTGCAGATAAACTTTCTAAAGGCATCTGACTTCCCTCTTTGATATGCTTCATCACTTCAAGCGCAAAAAGGTCTTCTTGCTGTAAACTAGCGATTGGATGCAATGCACAAAGCGGATAATTTTCTTTTGTCACATACTGATACCATTCAGGCAATTGATCAGGCGTATTTTCTGACAATCCGATATAAAAATCTTTAGCGAAAATATTTTCAAGCAAAAACTGCCAATGACTGAAAAAATGTTCCTCTTTATTGAAAGCCTCAGAAACAGAATGATTTGCCGGAACGACAAACACTAGATGGTCGGTTTCTATCATATCATCAAGTGCCATTTTTTCTTGGATCATTTTTCGACTGGAAAGTTTCATCAGCTGCTGATAACCTGTCTCATCTTTTGCGTACGCAAGCAAACCATAATTTTTTTCTTCATAAGTATAACTAAGATGTAATCCAATGATTGGCTGTATTCCTTCTTCTACACAAATACGATAGAATTCAGGTGCACCGTATAAGACATCTTTATCCGTTATGGCTAATGAAGTGTAGCCTTGTTTTTTTGCTTCTTGTACATATTCTCGAATACGGATCGTACTTTGTAAAAGAGAATAAGAAGTAATTGTATAAAGTTGTGGGAAAAACATCTTGCATTCCGCCTTTTTTTTCGTTAAAATTCACTAGCGTTAAAAGGTCTGATCCTTTTACTTTCATTAAATAACAAGTGCTGAAGTTGATTGTTCTACTTCATTTGCTTGCTTCTAGTCTGTAGGAATGAGTTCTTTCACAAGCACTCGAATTTTATTGAGATTTAGTCTCGTTTCTTTACATTCAAAGAAAATCTGGTAAAATTAAGATAGAAAAGAGGTGTTCTTTATGCGATATATCGTTACATTATTCTGGGCTGTCGTTCTAGGTCAAGTAGTCGGTTATATTGGTGCTGCATTAACAAGCGGAACATATGATTTTACTTTGACAACAATCATTTCATTAATTGCGGGTGTCATTATCCTTTTGATTGGTGCAGTTGCGCCAAGAAAAGAAACCTCTGCCCATTCGTAAAAAACCAGCCAAGAGCTTGAGATATCTCAAGCTCTTTTTTATTTCCAATTTTCACCACTATTATAATCTACTGCGAAGAACTTTACGAAAATTGAATAGAGAAAGAAGAATATTTGACAGGACGAATAAACTTGTCACAATAAAAACAGCACTGTAATTATAAGCATGCGCAACTGTCGACCCCAGCATGGGTCCTAGAACCTGTCCAAAGTTACTGAACATCTGATTATAGCTATAGATTCGGCTAACCCCTTCTTGTGGCGTGATCTTACTGATCAGTGTATTGACAGAAGGCATCAAAGCACCAGTTGAAAAGCCTAAAATAAAACGAAGTATACCTAATTGGAGTGGTGTCGTGACAAACGCCATGGGCAAATAACAGCAAAATGATAAGATGAGTCCGCCAATTAAAACTTTTTGATTCCCAATCTTATCCCCTAGTTTTCCTAGTTTTGGTGAAGAAAAGACTGCAGAAACACCAGCTATCGAAACAATCAAGCCGCTGACAAACAGGATATTTTCTGTACTTCCGCTTAATTCACGAATATATAAGGTCAAAATAGGGCTGATCGTAGTGATCCCTATCTGTAAAATCAAGGTCGTGATGAAGAGACCAATCAAAATAGAGAGATGATCCATTTTTGAAAAAATTTCTTTGGTGCTTATCAGATCCTTTTTCTCGATTGGATGGAAATCTTCTTTGACTAAGAAGATGGTCAGCACCGTTGTGATCATCAACAAAGCCCCTGTGATCAAGAATACATTTTCCATACCAAACCACTGAGCCAATGCACCACCCATTGAAGGTCCGATCAGATTCCCAGCAATCGCTCCGGTGGATAATGTTCCTAACGCCCATCCGCTCTTTTCTCTAGGCGCTTGTGAAGCAATCATTGCTGTTGCATTTGGAATATACCCAGACAAAATCCCGTTCCAAAAACGCATGATCAAAAGCCAATACGCGTTCGGCACAAAAGCTAAAGAACCCATCGTCAACGTCATCCCAGCTGCTGCACGGATCATCATGAGTTTTCGACCTTTTCGATCAGCTAGATTTCCCCAGATTGGTGCAACCACGGCAGATGCAAAAGCAGTAACAGAGATTGCTAGTCCCGAAAACAATTCGATTTGATCTTTTGGTGTTCCTAGTTGCTCAACATAAACTGGTATGAATGGCATAACTAAACTAATACTTGCACCAGTGAAAAAACAGCCAATCCACGCAATCACTAAATTTTTTCTCCAATTAATCTCCATCTATCATCCCTCTTTCGTCTCTTTTATCATACCTATTTTCGAATAAACAAGCAACGATCTCGCTAGTAAAAAGAGAAAAATCCCGCAAAGATCATTTTATATGTAACGTTCTTTTTATGTAAAACAAAAAGAGACCAGAACAAATGCTGTTCCAATCCCTTCTCTTTATTTAAATCGTTGCTAGAATGATGAAGTTGATGATGAATAAAATATCAACAATCCACAAAGCAACAGAAACTTCATTGAATTTTCCTTTGATTACTTTGACAATTGTATAGAAAATAAATCCTGCTGCAATCCCATAAGAAATGCTATAGCACAATCCCATAAAGATCGATGCAAAGAAGGCTGGTAAAGCTTCTTCCATATCTAGCCATTTGATGTCTGCAAAAGAAGCCATCATCATTACCCCGACCAAAATCAGTGCTGGCGCAGTTGCTTGATTTGGTACGATAGCGATCAGCGGGGAGAACAAACTACTTAATGCGAATAGCACTGCCACTACTACTGAAGTCAAACCAGTACGTCCACCGGCCCCGATCCCAGCTGCAGATTCGACATAAGTTGTTGTATTCGATGTACCAAAGATAGCACCTACGGAAGTAGCGATTGCATCGGCAAATAGCGCTTTATCCATTTTTGTTTTGAACCCGCGACCATCTTCCAATGCGATCTCGTCCTCTTTTGAGAAAATACCTGTGCGGCGTCCTGTACCGATAAATGTTCCGATCGTATCGAATGTATCAGATAAACTGAATGCGATGATTGTCATCAATACTTGAGGGATCTTGGAAGAATCACTGAATAAAGATTGCATTCCTTCAGAACCAAATGCTGCACCGAACGTTGTTCCTAATTCTTTAAATGAATTGCCTAACGAATTCGTTTGCCAATCAATGGAACTTAAATCAACAACACCCATAAAAATCCCAAGGACTGTGGTCGCTACGATACCGATAAGAATAGCACCACGGACGTTTTTTACAACTAAAATAGCTGTCAGTACCAAACCAATCACGGCTAACAAGATAGGTGCGTTGTCAAAATTGGCTAACGCGGGAACAATTCCGCCATTTATCGTAACATTTGTTGCTTTTCCACCTTCAACGACAGAACTCGAAATAGCAGATTGGTCTGCTGAAAAAGATAAGAATCCTGCATTTTTGATCCCGACATACGCAACGAAAATACCGATCCCGCCACCAATCGCATGTTGAAGACTTTCAGGAATCGCCCGAATGATCATCTTTCGGATATTTGTAACAGTAATAAAAATATTGATTAATCCGCAAATAAAAACCATTGCCAGGGCTTGTTGCCAAGAATAGCCAAGCCCGAAAACGACCGTAAAAGTGAAAAATGCGTTCAATCCCATACCAGGTGCCTGAGCATATGGGACATTCGCGAACAATCCCATGACTAGCGTACCAATGATTGATGCAATGATTGTGGCTAGAAATACTGCTTGGAACGGCATACCTGATGCTGATAAAATCGTCGGATTTACGAATAAGATATAACTCATGGCAAAGAATGTCGTTACTCCCGCCATTATTTCAGTTGATACATTTGTATTGTTTTTCTTTAAACCGAAAAACTTTTCCATAAAAAGTTCCACTCCCTGAATTTTTTTCTGATGGAAAACTATAATAATAATAAATATGCAAAATATGGCAAATCCATCGAACAATTTCAAATTATATAGACGTTTCATTCGTTTTTCAACGTTTTTTTAACAAAAAAACCGAAAACAATACTTAATGTTCGTGTTTAGCTCGTATTCATTTATTTACATAGCCATAACTGTATTTTTTGTTAGGAATAACTGATTGCTCTTGTTAATTACCTAAAATATGCTAGACTAAAACAAATGCTAGTTGAGGAAGGAAGGACCTTTATTGAATAAAAAATTAATTGCCATCGATCTGGACGGAACCACCCTCAATCAAGATTCGATGATTACCTCTAAAACAAAAGAGACCCTGAAAAAAGCAATCAATGCTGGTCATCATGTCAGTATCGCTACTGGACGCCCATTTCGAATGAGCCATCAATTTTACCAACAATTAGAGTTAACAACACCGATGGTTAATTTTAACGGCGCACTGGTGCATATCCCTAATCAACATTGGGATGGCGAAAGAGAAACATTGATTAATCGTGAAATTGCTTTTGAAATCTTATCGCAAAAAAAACAATTGAATCTAGACTTTATCGCTGCTGAAAATCGGGATACTTTTTTTATCGACAGCTTTGACTTCTTTGATGAAAAAATTTTTGCTTCTTCACGTCCTGGAGAGAAAAACTTGCTTTCTCCTAAAAATCTGACGACAAATCCTACATCTTTGCTTGTCCGAACAGACAAGCGTTTTGCAGAAGCTGTATCTGCTGAATTAACACGTCAATTTGGCAGTTATGTGGATGTTCGTACATGGGGCGGTCCCACGGCGATCTTAGAGATTGTTTCAAAAGGAATCCAAAAAGCAAAAGGTGTGAAAGAGATTGCTAACTACCTATCGATTGATCAACAAGACGTGATTGCTTTTGGTGATGAGCATAACGATTTGGAACTGCTGGATTATGCAGGATGGGGAGTGGCTATGGCTAATGGTACTGATCAGCTCAAAGGCATCGCAAATGATGTCACTCCTTTGAGCAATCAAGAAGACGGTTTAGCTGTTTATCTGGAAAAATTACTTAAACTACAATAGAGAATTAGATTCCACTAAAAAAGGTTGTGACAATTTTTGTCACAACCTTTTTTGCCGAGTAAACGGTGCTCAATCAGCTGTCCTTCGGTATTAGCTCAAAAACGGCAAAATATGAGAAGCTATTTTGCCGTTTTGTTTCTCTAATACTCAGGTCAGGGCGCTAATTTCACAACCTCTTCCTTAAACGGTGTTCAAAAGCCAGTTTCTCGGTATGAAGTCAATTTTAAGCAAAAATGTGAGAAGCTATTTTCACAAAATTTTTCTTACTACTCGAAACTAAGCGGCTTTTTCACGACCTCTTTTTTATTTTGCCATGAACATATCATAATACGCGTCCATTATTTCTTTAGCAATCGTCAAGTTCATGTGGTCTTGTTCATCTAATAAGTTCGGCAAGACAACACTGATTGCGATTTCCGGATTGTCTGTTGGTCCGTATGCCACAATATTACTATTGACTGTCGTAATATCTGGGTGACCTTCCGCAACCGTTTCTGCAGTCCCTGTTTTTGCAGAAAGGTCCATTTTCGCACTGGCTAATGGTTTAGCTGTTGTGTAAGGGTCGGTACCATGAACAACCTGATGGAATCCTTCACGGAGGATTGCCATATTTTCTGCAGATATATTGACCGTATTTTCTACTGTCGTGCCAATTTCTTTTTTCACTTCACCCAAATTCCCATTTTCGTCATTGCCATAGATTGCTTTGACTAGGTGAGGCTGTACTCGTTTCCCGCCATTAGCGACTGTTGAAGCATATTGAGCTAATTGGATCGGTGTATATGTGTCAAACTGTCCAAATGCCAAATCGGTAAAGTTACCTGGAGTATACCATTCTTTGCCATTATCCGCATTGAACTTCTTCATATACTCAACAGAGCGTGAAATCCCAGGAGATTCATTCGGCAAATCGATCCCAGTCGTTGTACCAAGACCAAACTCTTTGAAAGAATCTCTCAATTGTTGATAAGCTTTAGCTTCTTCGTCTAAACTAGGTAGTCCCATTCCAGGAGTATAGTCTAGCCCTAGCATCTTTAATGCCACTTTGATCATATACGTATTAGAAGACAATTCCAATGCTTTGACTGCATCAAGAGCAACTTGTCCGTTTCGGTTAAAGACAGAGCTTTTTTCTGAAGCACCTTGTAGACGAATCGGTTCATCAATCAACACTTGATTTCCGCTGATCGCGTTACTTGCCCAACCTGCTGTCAAAGTACCGGCCTTGACTACAGACCCTGGAGCAAAAGCGCTAGTGATTGTGCCCAAAGCATTCTCGGTGATTTCCTTGGAACCTTGCTCATGACTGAAACCAGTCATGGCTAACACTTCTCCTGTCTGAGGATTCATGGCTACTGCATAAGCACCAGGCGAGTACTGTGCTTTACCGTTATTGATCAATGTTTGATAATTTCTTTTTAAGATTTCTTCTACTTTCGATTGGAATTCTGCATTCATCGATAACATTAAATTAGAACCTTTTTCCCCAGAGAAGATTTCTTTTTGATTCGAAACATTGCCTTCATTATCAAGAGAAACTTCATATTGGGTTTTGGTTCCTTGTAGGACATCTTCATATTGTTTTTCCAAATAACTTTGTCCCACACGATCATTTCGAGAATACCCTTTTGCTAAATACTTCTCTGCTTCATCTGCCGGAAGACCTTGTTTTTCAGTCGTCACACTACCTAAAATACTTTTCAGTGAATCTGCTGCGTTATATTCGCGTGTCCAGTCTGTGCCTGTCGAAACTCCTGGAAGCTCAGAAGCACGTTCCGCCACAACAGCTAATTCTTGGTCAGTAACACCAGAGTTCTTGATATAGACCGTGTTTAATTCATATGCACTGTTC
Organism: Enterococcus sp. HMSC061C05; assembly: GCF_001814765.1. Classification (NCBI taxonomy): domain Bacteria; kingdom Bacillati; phylum Bacillota; class Bacilli; order Lactobacillales; family Enterococcaceae; genus Enterococcus; species Enterococcus sp. HMSC061C05. The sequence continues at coordinate 179,885 of NZ_KV817761.1, read as the reverse complement.
ATCCGTTTAAAGATGGTAGCGATCTTTAATTGTTCCTCGTTTAAGTTGATCTCATCATCTGTTACTTTATTGACCATCGCGCTGTATTGTTCGCTGTTTCCTAATTGCTTTTCTTTTGCCGAAAGTCTTTTTGTGGCTTCCTTCAAATGTTCCGGATCAGCCAGCCAAAAATCTTTTTTATCTCTATCTGTCAGATTTTCATCTGCCGGCACATCAATCAGCGAGTTCAGCTTCGTTGCGATTTCAAGTAGGTCTTTAGCCGTCACTTGTGTGCCCCTCGTATAGGTGATTGCCTGATTCGCTTTATTTGTGACTAACGCTTTTCCTGTGGAATCGTAGATCATTCCACGAGGGGTACTTTCTTGGACTGTAATCGTAGAAGTAGATTTCACTCGCGCTTCCATCTCTTCACCATTCACGATCTGCAAATAGCCCAATCGAGCAATCAACGCAACAAATAACGTAAATATAATGAAAAAAAGAAAATTTAAGCGAAAAGGAACATGCGACCGGCGAAACGTTTTGTTTTTAGGCTCTTGTGCCCCTTTTCTTATTTTTTCTATCCAAGAAGTATTTACTATTTTTTTCATAAAATCTTTCATCATTTCCTATCCTTCCGCCTATTTACATTCATGCTTCATTGTACCCAAAAACTTCTTAATAAAAAAGAAAAAATGAGCGGAGCAAGAAATTCTTTACCTAATTTCAAGATAAAATCAACTTTTTGTTTCACAGCAAACCTCTGAAGTTGCATATCCAACTATTTTTTTCATTAAAAACTAAACTTATTTTTGAAAATTATGCTTTCTAAAGTCGTGAAACACTTTAATAGAACATTTCTTTGTGGAAAACTATAAGTTGTTATTCTAAAAAAACTTATATCAAAAATAGTAAGGTAAATTTAGTTTTTTTATTTTGAATCCATAAAATAGTCTTGGATTGCTTCTCTTGTTTTTTTCACTTTTTCACTAAGTGATTCGTTTTTAGCCATATAAAAATAAAAAATGATATCAATCGTAGCGAATTGGGCCAAAAGTGAATTGGTTGCCGCACTTCGATTGGTGATTTCTTTTGGTCTTGATGTTTGTACGAGTACATCGGCTATCTTGCTAAGTGGGTTATTTCCAAATTGCGTCAACGCAATGATCTCGATATTCATATTTTTTGCTAGCTCAGCTAATGCAACTACATCTGCGCTTCTCCCTGAGTTCGAAACAAGCCAAAGTACTTTCTTCTTCTCATTGCTGACAAGTTGTGGGAGCAAGACATGGATATCTTTTTCAAAAATGATTGGCTTACCGACACGAGACCATTTTTGCAGAATGTCTTCTACCACTAAAGAAGAGGCACCAACACCATATAAAAAAACAGACTCAGCCGATTCCAAACATTCTACGACTTTTTGGATCGTTTCTTCTTCCAGAATATCTACTGTTTCTTTTATCGCTACTTGCGCATTGTTCCCAAGTTTGTTTTTGATAGAGTAAAAGGACTCATTTGCTTCGATATCGCTAAATCCTTCATCGATTCCAGTCTGTAATTCTGTTGAAATCGTGATTTTGAAGTCTGTCAAACTTTGAAACCCGATTTTTTTTGAAAAACGTACAACTGTCGGCGCACTCAAACCTGAAGCCTCCGCTAATTCATTAGCTGTCATTGTGGGGACCTTCTCAATATTTCCAATAATGTAGTTGGCCAACTTTTTTTCTGCTGAAGAATAATCTTCCATCATACTTTCAATACGACTAATTACGCTCATAAGTTCCTCCATCCTTTTAATAATCGTCTATGTAAGTATACCATATCAGTTCCTTGTTAACGGTCGTGTACTGGATAAAAAAACAAAAAAACAATCCGCACAATAGGATAGCTCATTCCATCAATCCCACAAATTCTATTGACCATCTGTGGGATTGTAGAATATCTGTTCTCTATTGTTTGGATTGTTTTTTATTTAGTGCTTTTTTATAGATGATTTATCTATTTGTTTTCTCTGCTGTAATTTTTGACTTCTGCTTCCATAGCATCAATAAAGATATTCAAATCTTCTACAGCCGTTTCTTTGCTTCCGTAACGACGTACATTCACTGTTGCATCTTCCAATTCTTTATCACCGACAACTAATTGGTAAGGAATTTTTTGTGTTTGAGAGGCACGAATCTTATAGCCCATTTTTTCATTGCGGTCATCGACTTCTACACGTAAACCTTTCATTTGCAAGCGTTCTTTGATTTCATAAGCATAATCGCCATGTGCATCAACAGAAACAGGGATGATTGTCGCTTGTATTGGTGCTAGCCATGTTGGAAAAGCGCCTTTGTATACTTCTGTCAAATAGGCGACAAAACGTTCCATCGTAGAAACGATTCCGCGGTGGATAACCACTGGACGATGCGTATTTTCCCCATCTTCTCCAACATATGTCAAATCAAAACGTTCCGGCAATAAGAAGTCTAATTGTATAGTTGACAATGTTTCTTCTGTCCCAAGAGCTGTTTTGACTTGGACATCTAATTTTGGTCCGTAAAAGGCTGCTTCACCTTCTGCTTCAAAGTAATCTAGCTCTAATTCATCCATAGCAGCTTTCAGCATTGCTTGGGCTTTTTCCCACATTGCATCATCATCAAAATATTTATCTGTATTGTTTGGATCGCGGTAGCTTAAGCGGAAACGATAATCTGTAATATTGAAGTCAGCATATACTGCGACCATCAATTCAAGCGTACGCTTAAATTCATCTTTGATTTGGTCAGGACGAACAAATGTATGACCATCGTTCAACGTCATTTCTCGTACACGTTGTAAACCTGACAAAGCACCTGATTTTTCATAGCGGTGCATCATTCCTAATTCAGCGATACGAATTGGTAATTCACGGTAAGAATGGATGGCGTTTTTGTAGACCATCATGTGATGAGGGCAGTTCATTGGACGAAGAACAAGCATTTCGCCATCTCCCATATCCATTGGCGGGAACATGTCTTCTTGATAATGATCCCAGTGTCCAGATGTTTTGTACAACTCAACATCTCCCATAATCGGTGTATACACATGTTGGTAACCTAGACTAACTTCTTTGTCTACGATATAACGTTCGATCGTACGTCGGATTGTTGCCCCTTTTGGAAGCCAGAATGGCAAACCAGAACCAACTTCTGGAGAAACCATAAACAAGTCAAGTTCTTTCCCTAGTTTACGATGATCTCTTTCTTTTGCTTCTTCACGCAGACGGATATATTCTTTCAAAGCTTTTTTATCAAAAAAGGCTGTTCCGTAAACTCGTTGCATCATTTGATTGTTTGAGTTTCCACGCCAGTAAGCACCTGCCACTGATAATAATTTGAATACTTGTATACGACCAGTAGACGGAACATGTGGTCCACGGCACAAATCGATGAATTCACCTTGTTGATAGGCAGTAATCACTTCTTCTTCTGGCAATTCACTAATCAGTTCTACTTTGTACGGGTCACTTGCAAAAATTTCTAATGCTTCTTGTTTCGAAAGAACACGGCGTTCGATTGGCAGATTTTCTTTGACGATTTTCATCATCTCTGCTTCGATTGCGGGAAGATCTTCTGCAGTTACTTGATTTTGTCCATTGTCTGTATCATAGTAAAACCCTGAATCAATAGCTGGCCCAACACCAAAGTGGATATTTGGATAGAGGCGGCGCATGGCTTGAGCCATCAAATGAGCTGCTGAATGTCGGACTAATCCAAGTGCATCTTCATGGTCTGGTGTGACGATCTCAATACTTGCATCTTCCTCGATTGGACGAGTCAAATCAATAAGTTTGCCGTTCACTTTACCAGCTAAAGCTTTTTTTGCTAAGCTTTTTGAAATACTTTCAGCGATTGCCAATGTTGTTGTTCCAGTCTCAAATTCTTTGACTGCACCATCTGGAAAAGTAATTTTTATCATAATAGTTTCCTCCTTGAAATGTTTTGATTGATCAGATCATCAAGCTGAAAAACAAAAAAATCCTAGCATCTCTTGAAAAGAGATACTAGGACGAAAAGTTCGTGGTTCCACCTAATGTTCAAACGCACATGCGTTCCTCAAACGTTGTAACGGTCCGACCGCCCTTGCTTCAACAAGGGTTTCGAAAGTGGTCATCCTTTGGTTTTCTCCTGGAAAAGTTTCAGCCTAGCTTTTCCTCTCTTATCGAAGACTCTCAAATTCAGTTGGCTTTCTCATCAATCAATTATGTGTTTATTTAACCACTAATAAATAGAAAAATCAAGTGTGAAACCAAACTTATTTTTTCCATTCCCCATTTACACCGTATGTTCCTTTTTTCATCTCGTTGATGATGACATGGATGTGTTCTTTTGGTGCTTGCGTGTTTTTATGAACAGCTTCCGTGATATCTTTCATCATATTTTCTAATTGTTCCGGACTGCGACCTTCTACTAATTCGACATGTACGAATGGCATAATGTTCTCTCCTCTTTCTGATCGTTCTTTTTTCATCTCGATTCTATCATACTATGTTTGTCTTGGGTACTGAATCCGGAAAAATGGCTGGGTCTTTTTTTGCTCTCAGCGCACTCAGGATAGAGACCGTATCCACGACTTCTTGCAAAACAGCTCCGAATAACGCAGGAATCAGACCCGTACTTGCTATTAACATCAAAAAAATACAAATAAAGATGCCAATCAGTACAGATTGTTTCGCTATTCTCATCGTATCTTTTGAGATCACTACTGCTTTTGCTACACGCAAAAGATCATCTTTCAAGATGACCGCATCTGCACTTTCACTAGCAGCTGTAGAACCATGAGCGCCCATTGCAATGCCGATATCTGCAGCAGCAAGTGCTGGTGCGTCATTCACACCGTCTCCTATCATCGCCACAGGTCGTTGATCTTTAGGGATACGTTCTAAAATAGTCAATTTGTCTTGAGGCAAGCAATGAGCATGTACAGAATCTAATTTGACTTCCTCTGCAATCGCTTGAGCAATGGCTGATCCATCTCCGGTAATCATCATCAAATTTTTCACACCAAGATTTCTTAGCTCTTTGATTGTCCTTGCTGCTTCTGAGCGAATCTGATCCGAAAATAGGATGGTTCCTGCAAAGGATTGATCAATGGCTACATAGATTGCTGTTTCAGAAGTCTCGATTTCTTCCACTGAAACAAAAGAAGCGCGTCCAATCTTTACGTCATGATTATTGACTACTGCTTGGATTCCTTGACCTGTCACTTCTTTCAGTTGACTAACAGGATACAGTTGGCTGTTTTTCACGTTGTTCACTAACGAACGAGCTAAGATATGGCTAGATTCCTGTTCTGCACTTGCTGCATACATAAGTAGCTCTTCTTTTTTCATTCCATTGACTGGTTGAATCGCCTCTACTTCTAATATTCCTTTGGTAAGCGTTCCTGTTTTATCAAAAGCAATCGTTTTTGTACGTGCGAGCTTTTCAATCGTTGTTCCAGTTTTAACAACAATCCCGTTTTTACTTGAACGGCTCATCCCAGCAACTAAAGCGATCGGCGCAGCTAAAATCAATGGACAAGGCGATGCTACGACCAATACTTCTGCAAAACGCAAAGGATCTTTTGAGAACCACCAAGAAATACCGCCAATCAAATATGCGATCAATGTAAAGGGAACCGCATAACGATCAGCTAAACGGACGAATCGGGCAGGTTTTTCTTTTGATTCTTCGACTAATTTAATGATCATTTGATATTGGCTATCTGCAGCACGTTTTTCAGCAATCATTTGGATTGATCCGTCTCCATTTAAAGACCCAGACATGATCTGATCTCCAGGTTTCTTTGTTTCTGGACGAGACTCTCCTGTCAAAGAAGATTCATCGACTGATGATTCTCCTTTGATCACTCGACCATCAACTGGTACAAGCTCGCCAGGCTTGACTAGCAGCTGATCATCCACATTTATTTCATCAATTACTATATCCTGCCATCTTCCTTCTTTGAATCGATGGGCGATTCTTGGGGTGTTGTCTAATAAAGATTGCAATTCTTTACCTGCTCGTTTATTCGCGTAATCTTCTAGACTATCTCCACCTGTAAGCATGATCAATATCATCAAACTAGCCCAATATTCTTTGACGGCTAATGTTGCAAGGATTGCGGTAATCGCTAATATATCTACACCATATTTTCCTGAACGCAATGTTTTGATCATTTCCAAAAACATCAAGAAGGCGAGAATCCCTCCAGTAAATGCAACAATCATAAAAGCAAGTCCCGGCTGATGGAAAACAAATTCACTTAACAAAGCTACTCCGCCAATAAATAAAGTAAGTAAAAATTTTTTAAAATGTGTCATAGTTTCTTCTCCTCTTTTTTGTGACTTAGAGGTTAGTCATCCATCTTCAATTGCCTCTCTTTCTCTTAAGCATAGTCCTTGCTTAACACTTTTTAAAACAATAGGCCTTAATTGAAAACAACTATCACTATCAGCGTTTCCAATAGTCGCCAGTCCGACAAACGAATCTATCGAGCAAAGAGGACTTTTTTCGATTCATCCGTTAAAAAGTACCTTTTTTCGAAAAACTGTGCTATACTTTTAATTCGTTATTTACGGCGGAAGGAGCAAACATGTGATGAATGAGAAACAACTAGAACAAACGCACGTGGATGAAACGATCGAACTAATCCAGATCGAACAAAATATGCTGGATACAAAACAACGAGAATTGACTCAAGAAATGAATCATTCGACAAAAGACACAGCTAATCACAAGATTCGAGCTGGTTCCAATGAAGCTTTTTATGAATCTGCTGTTGAATATCGCCAACATGAGCAAGAATTGCTTTTAAAATATCATACTCTTGAGGCGCAGCAAAAACGCCTACAAACGTTGTCTGTTATGAAAGACAGTCCTTACTTTGCCCGTATCGATTTTAAAGAAGACCGTGAAACAGAAACATTGTATCTAGGTATCGCTTCTTTAAGAGATCTAGCAGAAGAAACAATCGTTATTGACTGGCGCGCACCAATTGCCAACCTTTATTATGAAGGTGAGATTGGTCCCGCATTTTATGAAACTGAAACAGATAGAATAGATGTCGATCTGCAGTTGAAACGACAATTTAAAATCCAAGAAGGACGTATTTTATCTATGGTAGATACGTCGGAAGTAATCAACGATGACTTTTTGCTAGAGATATTGGACGAAGCATCAAGCAACCATATGAAAAATATCGTCTCTACGATACAAAAAGCACAAAATGCAATCATTCGGGACACAACAAGTAAAGTGATGCTGATTGAAGGAATCGCCGGAAGCGGAAAAACGTCTGCTCTGCTTCAACGTATTGCTTTTCTGTTGTATCATAATCGCAAATGGCTAGAGGCAGAAAACGTGCTTCTATTTTCACCAAACCATTTGTTTTCTGATTATATCTCGACTGTATTGCCTTCATTAGGTGAAAGCGGTGTGCCTACACAAACATTCAAAAATTATATTTCACAGCTGTTGCCAGAGTTTTCTTTATTAGACGAACAGCAACAGGAAAGTGGTTTTTTGCTAGGCGAAAAAGATCCGATACAAGTGATGAAAAGCGGATTGACCTTAGTGGATCAGATTGATCGCTATATCCAAAGCATCACAAGCTACGGTCCCTTGTTCCGTGATATGAAAATAAATGGCCGTACGATCCTATCAAAGGAATCGATTCGCCAATGGTATAAAGAAACAAATGAACAACTTCCCTTGCACCACAGACTCTCTCTATTACAAACGAAACTACTGAAAAAATTAGGCGGTCTGCAAAAAGATGAAACACGTCAGCAATGGGTCAAAGATCTCGCGGAAGAGCAGCTCCAAGAACTATATGCAACAGATCCTAATCTTGAATATACAGAACAAAAGGAGCGTTCCTTACGTAAAAAACTGGCTAACCAAATCGTACGTAAACGATTCCGTCGAATTCATCGAGGAATCATGAATTATCAATTTGTCAATATAACGAAACAATATCTCCACTTTTTACAAACTGTGCCACTTTCTCTTCTGACACGGCATAAAATCAGCGAGACCAGATGGCAAGAACATTTAGCAACTATTCGTACACATTTGCGTCAAAGAGAGTTGCCCCAAGAGGATGCTGTCCTATTCTTTTTACTGATGCGCCGAACGTATCCGGTGACGGTCACACACAAAGCTCGCTATATCTTTATTGATGAAATGCAGGATTTCGCACCATCACAAGTCGCATTGTTGCAAGCCTTGTTCCCAAAAGCAAATTTGACTTTCTGTGGAGATCTAAATCAAAATGTCTTTGGAAATGAAACGATTGTGGGATCATTGGAAGAACTTTTCGTGGACCGTGAAGTCACCCGTTTCCAATTAACGACAAGCTATCGTTCCACAAAAGAAATCACTGATTTTGCTAATCACTTTATTGCAAAAGAACATCAAGTAGAGACTACAGCAAGAAAAGGCGATTTGCCTTTGCTCATCCAAGGAACAACTGATGATGTCAAACTGAATTGGTTAGCAGATACCATTCGAACGACTCAGGGAAAAGCCCGGTATTGGCGTACAGCAATCATTGCTAAAACCCAAGAAGAATGCGAGACTCTTTATGCTCAACTGCCAGACGAGTTGAAACAACAAGTCCAGCTGATTTTAAATGAGAGTGATTTTATGAAGCGTTCCATTATTTTACTTCCGGCCTTTTTAGCAAAAGGTCTGGAGTTTGACCGAGTTTTCTTGTGGGATGTAGATGCAGATCATTTTTCTTCTCAACAAGACAAATTGATCCTTTACACCATGTGTACACGTGCGATGCATGAATTGACACTTTTTACATCCAATAATGAAAGTCCTTTGTTAAACAATATGGATATTTCATCTTATGAGAAAAAAGTATTGTAACTAAAAAGACAACTGCTATCGTTAATGTTAGCAGTTGTCTTTTTAGTTACAGCAATAATTGCAGAAAAAGTAATTCTATCATTTATTCTATATATAAATCCAAATCTGTTTCAGGATATTTTAATTTGACAAGCGAAATAATCATTTTCAGTTCTTCCATGTTTTCTGGATATTCTGGGTCAAATACCTTGCTATGACGTCCAATACCGCCATTGTCGATCAATCGGTAAATTCGGTTCCATTCAATGAACTGATCGATTGATTGGAAATTGCTGATTGGATAACCCCCACAATCCAAAATCTCTGATACACGAAATGCTAGGTATGCACTATCGACCACTTTATTTTTTTTCGTATCTATCTTCTCATTTCTTTCGATGAGAATTTTTTCAGGATGATGCTTTAAGCTCCACTCCAATAGTAGAAAGAAAGCCTCCATCCGATACTCTTCTTCAAATAACCGAAAGGCTGAATCAGAACGACGAAAAAGCAGCGGAATCAAATATTTTTGTCTATAAATCAGCATTGGTGCGCGGTCCACCATACACTCTAAATAACGGTTCAGATACCCTGTACCGACATAGTTTCCTAATCGATAGCCTTCAACGCCGAATCTTGCGTATTTTTGCGCTAATTTTGAACAATCAGTTACATTCACTGCTAACTCTTCTACTTTGCGGTAACCGCTTAAGATACGTTCAAAAGGTTCTAAAGTGATTTTTGCTTCCATATTCTTCCCCGTCCATCTTCCACATACTTCATATCATTTCATATGATACTTATGCTCTCATCATACCACAGGTTGAATTAGAATAGAAAATAAATCACACAAAAAAACAAGACAATCTGTTAGTGAGATTGTCCTGCTTTTTGAAAAAGACTGAATACTTTTCGTTAAAAAACTGATTGCTTAGTCTTCTAATGCCACATTATGGAACACATGCTGTACATCCTCTAGATCTTCTAGCGCATCAATCATTTTTTCAAATGTTTCTTGGTCTTCTGAAGATAATGTAACTTCGGTTTGAGGAATCATTTGGATCTCAGCAATTGAAAAATCAGTGATTCCTTTTTCTTTTAATGCTTCTTGGATACTATGGAAATCCGCTACTTCACCGTAAACGATGATTTGTCCATCTTCTTCCATCACATCACGAACGTCGATGTCTTTTTCCATTAGATATTCAAGGATCTCATCAGCGTCTTCTCCTGCAAATGCAAAGATCGCTGTATTGTCAAACATATAAGAAACTGCTCCAGAAACACCCATGTTCCCGCCATTTTTCCCAAATGCTGCTCGTACGTCTGCTGCTGTTCGATTCACATTGTTTGTCAATGTATCAACGATCACCATTGAGCCACTTGGTCCAAATCCTTCATAACGTAATTCAGAGTATGTTTCATCTCCTGCACCTTTTGCTTTTTCGATTGCTCGGTCAATAATATGTTTTGGTACATTATAAGTTTTAGCGCGATCAATGACGAAACGTAGTTTTTGGTTTGCATGCGGATCAGGATCACCTGATTTTGCTGCCGCGTAGATTTCAATCCCAAATTTTGCATAAATCCGGCTATTATTAGCATCTTTAGCAGTTTTCTTTGCTACGATATTTGCCCATTTACGTCCCATATTTTCACTTCGCTTTCTGATTTGATAGTTTCATAACGCAAAAACGTCCTGTTCCATTATACTTGTGAATCACGATTCTGTGAAGCTTTTTTTCTTTCTTCCTTCATTCTTCTCATTTTCAGTCAAAGGTCTATACTTGGATTGGGATTTGTCCGAAATTCTGTTCTGGAATATTGCCTCCCAATTGATAGATTTGATCACTTCTAACTAACAGTTCCGCTTCTTGTGCCTCTTTTTTTCCGATTCGGGAATAAATAGAAATCTCTTTTTTTTCTTTTAAGAATCTTCTTCCAGCATCGGTAAATCCAAGTAGTCGAAGATAGTTTTTATTTTGTTGGATAGGAATCTCTTGCTTTTTGATATTCAGCAAGACATAACAAGATAATCTTTGGATCCGCGTCCATGTATATCTCTTTGTTTTTACTTTTGACACAAAATCCGCAAAACCGTTAGCTGTTGCAGCTGCTGTCTTCATGCGAGTTTCTATTCCTTCGGTCATCTGATAGATATCTGTCAATTCCATCAAAGTAGAAGATAACAACCGATAACGCAAATACGGCCAATAGGATTCCCAAGTCTGTAACGAACAAGTGGAAAGATCTTCTTCTGTCTGAAATGGCACAAGTCCAGCGATCCTTTTTCCTTTTTCTAACGCATGGCGAATGGCTGTTGCACTGGCTATTGTTTGATCTTTGATTGTTTTTTCATGATAGCCTGCACTTTTACGCTGGATCGGATGTAACTCCATAGGGTGGATATACTTAGCATTTTCTTTTGCATAACTTAATCCTAAAATATGATTGGGTGAAGAAAAATCAAGCGCAATATCGGGATACAGACTGCGAAAAACTGCAGTCATTTTTTGCGGATAACTATACGTTTGATCAGACAGTTCGTGAAAAGACTCTTCTATCTTATCTTGATTCTGTTGAACAAATCGGCCGAAACTACCATAGTCAAACGAGGTCTCTTCTTCTGTTCCAAAACACAAACTGTCACAGTCCAATGCTTGCAAGATTTTCACTGCACCTTTGGCAAAATAATCAGCTGACTGAACCGCCCATTCGACAGGAAGCTCTACTACTAAATCCACACCATTTTGCAAAGCTTCATTCGCACGATGCCATTTATCGATGATAGCCGGTTCGCCTCGTTGCAAAAAATTCCCGCTCATTACAGCAATGACGACCTCTGCTCCTGTTGTTTTTCGTGCCATTTCAGCATGATAGCGATGTCCATTGTGAAATGGATTGTACTCTACGATAATCCCGCAGCTTTTCATGTCCGTCCTCCTTCATAGTTTATCGATAAAAAAACACTAGAAACAAGTAAGGAAAAGTCAAAAATCAGAAAAAATACCCGAACTATATAAACTATTCTCGCAAACACAATACTTCTGCGAAGAAAAGCTGCACCGCAAGAGCAATGCCTATATCGTTCGGATATATAATTTATGTTGAAGATTTATTCTTTTTCTTGTTAACTCGAGCAGGCAAAATTGCTAGTCTTTGTATGCTACGAAGAACCAGCGCTTTGATTTCTCTGATGCTGCTTCGTCTGTAAAATCAGAAAATGCTTCGACTTTCGAAAACCCACTGTTTTCCAACATTCTTAAATAGCTTTCCAATGGATAGGTACGCTCTTCATGTAGTTCATCTTCACGGATAAATCGCCCAGATCCTTCTGGTTCCTCAACGAAAAAAGTCAGAAAATGTTCGATGCTGTGTTTCTCACTTCCTGGATAGCTATCCCACAAAAAAGCAAAATTATCCCCTTGATAATGATAGCTATATTCTGGAAAAACCTCGTCTACTTGATAGGTGGAGTGCACGTCAAATAAAAATCGGCCATTTTCTTCTAACGCTTGATAGACTTCATCAAAAACTTGCTGTACCTCTTGTCTATTTTTCATGTAGCACAACGAATCAGAAAAACAAGTAATTGCTTGATATTGACCGATTTCTGATAAATCGAGCATATTGCCTTCCACAAGTTGGATCGATGCGTCTTCTTCATATGCTCGCTGGCTTGCGATCATCAACATCTCTTCTGAAAGGTCTAACCCTGTCACTTCATATCCATCTTTTGCAAAGGCAACCGCTAATGCTCCAGTACCGCACGCCAGTTCCAAAATATTTTTTGTGTCTTCTTGCAAATGACGTTTCGAAAAAGCTAACCACTGCTGGTAAAGCATTTCGTCCATCACTTCATCGTAAATGAAAGCAAATGTTTCATAAGCCATGTTAATCCAACCATTCATTAAGATCGACTAACGGCGCATCTGACCATAGTTTTTCCAAATTATAGAAGCTTCGTTCTGGCGCATGGAAAACATGTACGATCAAATCTCCAAGGTCGATCAATACCCATTTTCCGCCTTCTTTTCCTTCAATACGTTTTACTTCATATTTGTTTTCTTCTTCTTTATCAATGATTTCTTCTGTAATTGCGTTGATTTGACGTTCACTATTTGCTGAACAGATCATGAAATAATCTGCTAACAAGGAAACATTTCGAACGTCTAAAGCGATAATGTCTTCTGCCCGTTTTGAATCTGCTGCTTTAACCGCAATTTTTAATTGTTCTTTACTATCTATGATGATTTCCTCCTAATATTGAGTGGCTTATTTTTTTGCTACCCAGTAATTATATGTTTCGATTGTTTTTGGATAAATCTGTTGTTCTTGTGCAAGTAGATGGGATAGCGTATGTTTTGTTTCAAATGCTACTGCTTCATCTAGATCAACCCATGCAATTGTCCGTGCATCTTGCACCCCAGGAAAATCCCGACCTGGTTCAATATAATCTGCTACATAAATGATTTTGTCCAGGAGACTCATTTTAGCAGCGCCAGTCGTATGCACTCGTATCGCGTGAAGAATCTCTGAATCAGTGATTCCTAATTCCCGTTCTACAAATGAAGCACCAACAAGCCCATGCCAGATAGCATTATTATAATTCAATAATTCTGGATCAAAACCGTCTCTTACGATCACCATTTTGAACTCCTCATCTGGTCGTTCTTTCGCATAATCGTGTGTCAATGCAGCGATACTAGCTTTTTCAGGAGAAGCACCGTATTTTTTGGCAAGAGCAACAGCTGTTTCTTCTACTCCAAGCACATGCTTGAAACGTTGTTCGCTCATTCTCATCTGTATTTTTTGCATCAGGTTTTCTCTAGAATAAGCAGTATATTCATTACTATAGTCCATCTTCATACAACCCTTCATTTTGGATATAATCAATTACTTTATCTGGAACAAGATAGCGGATAGAACAGCCTTCTTTGATCTTTTGACGTATTTTTGTGGAACTGATGTCGATTTCAGGTACATCTACCCAAATCACAGGATATGGCGTATCTGTTGTGTAACCTGGTCGACGTATGCCCACAAAATTGACCATCGAAGTCAACTCATCGATTTTATACCATTTTGGCAAATATTCTACCATATCCCCGCCGATAATAAAGTAATAATCTGTATCCGGATTGTTTTGTGTCAATTCCTTCATCGTATCATAGGTGTAGCTTTTCCCACCACGAGCTAATTCAATCGTTTCAATCTGCAAAAAAGGGTTGTCTTCCACCGCTAATTCCAACATGTTGAGTCGGTGTTTTGCATCAATCGTCTCTTTCTCATCAACATGAGGCGGCTGATAAGAAGGCATTAAAAATACGCGGTCAAGACCTAAATTCCGGCCAGCTTGTTCAGCCATCACTAAATGAGCAAGGTGAACGGGATTGAACGTTCCACCTAGGATCCCTACTTGCTTTTTCTTCTCTAAGAATTGAGGCATTTCTTTAGGAAATAGTTGTGAATGAACAAATGTCTTAGCTTGCGTATTCATCATGGTCACTCCTTATATTGCTTTTACTTCATTTGATAACCTTTGATACTTTTCTTTTGTAGAAGGTTTGTATAATACGATCACTCGTCCAATGATTTGGACGATTTCACAGTCGATTTCTTTTTCTAATACTTGAGCTGCTTCTTCTGCAACCTCATCTGTATTTTGAAGTAGAGATACTTTGATCAGTTCTCTTTTTTCTAAAGCTTCTTCAATTTGGACGATCATTGCTAAATTAATTCCACCTTTACCGATTTGAAAAATCGGCTGAAGATGATGCGCTTTGCTACGTAAAAAACGCTTTTGTTTTCCTCTTAAACTCATAATTTTCCTTCTTCCTTAAATCAATGCTTTGCGTTTCAATACATCTACACCCTTTGGCGCCCAGCCCGCAATTACTGCTGGCGCTGTTACAGTGATCCAGCCTAGACCGGCAAAAACGATGTCTGTTTTTTCTTTCACAGAAAACTCAAAACGAACAAGCTCCGGAAATACCTCGACTTCATCAGGACGAGGAGGCTGTAATAATCCACCTACATGTTTTTGATAAAATTCGTCTGCTTTTTCCAGTTTCGTTCGATGAATATTTACATCATTTGACACATAAGCAATAAATGAAGCACGATTGCCGCTGATAAAATCAAATCTGGCAAGTCCACCCAAGAAAAGTGTTTGCCCTTCATTCAGCTGATAAACTTTAGGTTTGATTTCTTTTAACGGGGCAATGATCCGCAAATCTTTTTTACCTAAGTAGTGCGCCATTTGATGACGATGGATGATCCCCGGTGTATCAATCAAAAAATGTCCATCATCTAAAGGAATCTCGATTTTATCCAAGGTCGTTCCGGGAAACTGTGAGGTTGTGATCACATCTTGTACTCCCGCTGTATTTTTGATGATTTGATTGATAAGCGTTGATTTCCCTACGTTTGTTACTCCGACGATATAGACATCCCGTCCATCGCGGTATTCTTCAATTTTTTCTAATAGTTCCGTCATCTCATGAGATTTCTTAGCACTAGTTAGTAATACATCTACTGGACGAATCCCTGCTTCGTGAGCACGTTCCTTCATCCATTGTGTTAATTTAGGTTTTTTCAATGATTTCGGTAATATATCCACTTTGTTTCCCACTAAAAGTACTGGATTATCACCGACAAAACGGTGTAGTCCTGGAATCAGTGAACCATTGAAGTCAAAAATATCCACCACATTGACAATCAATGCATCTTTTTGCCCTAATTCATTCAGTAAGCGTAAAAAGTCGTCATCCGTCAATGAGACATCTTGGATCTCATTATAATGGCGTAATCTGAAACAACGCTGGCAATAGACTTCCCCGGAAGCTAACCCTTTTTCCAAAGCCGTTTGCGGCGTGTATCCTAATTCACCGGGTTTGCTTGTTTGTATAACGGCACCACAGCCGATACATTGTAATTCTTCTGTCATTCGATTCCACCTCGCCAGCCCATATCAGGGTATTTTGCTAATAGATAGGCCATAATTCTTTTTTCCCAAAAACGATTAAATTGTGTCTTCCAACTATCTGTTGCGATGATGGGTTTTACAAGGATGCTACGTATCCCTGCACGGTTGGCTCCACGTATATCAGTCATGATCTGATCGCCTACCATTACTATCTCATCATCTGCTAAATCCAATTGTTTCTTTGCTATGTTGATCCCTCTTGCTAAAGGTTTCATTGCTCGTGCAACATACAAAAGATCAAATTTTTCAATCGCTCGCGCGACACGTTTTGAATTATTGTTTGAAACAACAACAACAGGGATTCCTGCATTTTTCATTTCTAAAATCCAAGTAAGCAACTCTTCTGTTCCATCTGGATTATTCCATGCAATCAACGTATTGTCTAAATCTGTCAATACTGCTTTAATGCCTAGATTCTTTAATTGGGCAGGTGTAATCTGATAGATGGCTTCTACCATCCATGTTGGTTTGTAATTTGAAAACATGTTGTCTCCTCATCTGCAAAAAATGAAGGAGCACATAAAGTACTCCTCAACCCCGTATTATACTGCATATCAGCAAAAAAAACTACCTCTATACTCGTTCCTCTTTCAGAAAAAGCATTTCTTTACAAAATGACCAAAAATAAAGATTGATCACATAAAAATTTAGAAACAAAAAACAACTAAGCGAGCAAGAATCATTCTTTACTCTTTGCTTAGTTGTTAAACACCTAATATTGTCGGAACCTCTTGTATCGTTTTTCCAATAGTTCGTGCTGGTCGAATCGAACAAGTTCCGTTAATTTTTCAATCAACGCTTTTTTCATGATGTGAGCGACTTTTTGCCGTGGCAACTGCTCGCCGTTGAACGTTTCAGGAATCACTCGATCCACGATCCCTAGCTCACGTAGTTCTGGTGCAGTAATTTTCATCAACTCGGCTGCTTCTGCAGCGCGACTGCCGTCTTTCCATAAAATCGAAGCAAACCCTTCTGGGGAAAGCACAGCATAGATCGTTTCTTCTAACATCCAGACTTCATCCGCTAAACCTAGAGCAAGGGCACCGCCACTTCCACCTTCACCAATGATGACGGCGATGATTGGTACTTTTAAATCAGACATTTCGAGCAGATTTTTGGCAATTGCTTCTCCCTCGCCACGCTCTTCTGCTCCTATACCGCAATAGGCACCTGCTGTATTGATCAATGTAATCACCGGTCTATTGAACTTTTCCGCTTGCTTCATCAGTCGTAAAGCTTTGCGATAGCCTTCAGGATGAGGAGAACCAAAATTTCTGCGGATATTTTCCTGAAGATCCCTTCCTTTTTGAATACCTATCACTGTTACTGGTTTGCCATCTAATCGAGCGATGCCACCAACAATCGCTTCGTCATCTGCAAATAAACGGTCACCATGGCATTCCTCGAAAGAATCGAAGATCTCTTCAAAAAAGTCCAAGCTAGTCCATCGTTCTTTAGCTCTTGCTAACTGAACGACATCATGTGCTGTTTTATCCACGATCTATCCATCCTTTCTGTGTATGCAATTCAAGAAGCGTATGGATTTTCTGCTTCAATTCCATGCGGGGAACAATCTGATCGACGAAACCATGAGACAATAAGAATTCGGCCTTTTGGAAATCTTCTGGAAGTTCCTGCTTGATCGTCTGTTCGATGACACGTCTTCCAGCAAAACCAATCAAGCTTTGGGGTTCTGCTAAAATGATATCACCTTCCATTGCAAAACTGGCAGTTACTCCTCCGGTCGTCGGGTCTGTCAAAACAGTTAGATAAAAAAGGCCTTCATTACTGTGCCGTTTGACAGCAGCAGAGATTTTCGCCATCTGCATCAGAGAAAAGATGCCTTCTTGCATCCGAGCGCCTCCTGAAGCCGTGAACAAAACGACTGGAAGTTTTTCCTTTGTTGCTCGTTCGAATAACCTAGTGATTTTTTCTCCAACAATCGTGCCCATACTTCCCATGATAAAATTGGGGTCCATCACTCCAATAATGAAGGGAATTCCCTGAATGGTTGCTTTACCAGTGAGGACTGCTTCATGAAGCCCCGTTTTATCTTGCATTTTTTTTATTTTTTCCGTATATTCAGGAAATGCTAGCGGATCTTCGGTTACAAGATCCGTATCCCATTCTTCAAAACTTTTTTCATCAATGATCAAAGCTAGACGCTGCCATGCACCGATTCGAAAAGCGTATCCGCAATGGGGGCATACTTTTTCTTCACCGATGTCTTTCGTATAAAGAATATGTTTGCAATTTGGACACTTCGCCCACATGTTATCGGGAACAGATGGCGAGTTAGCAGGTTTGCTCTCTCTATTAGGATTGATCCGAATATATTTCTTTTTCTTAAACAGAGCCATCTATGCGCCTCCTATCTCCGTTTCTGGTGTCCAATTCGGTAAAAATTCTTCTTGTAAAAATGCTGTGCTGTAATCACCTGCTATTACTGCTGGATGACTAATCAAATCCATCTGAAATTCTGCGTTCGTAATGATCCCTTCTGTGATAAATTCACTTAAGGCTCGCTGCATCTTCATCAATGCTTCAAAACGTGTATTTCCATGGACAATAATTTTCGCAATCATTGAATCATAATATGGCGGAATCGTATAGCCTGGATAAACCGCACTGTCTACCCGCAACCCCATCCCACCTGCTGGAAGTAGCAAGTTTTGGATTTTCCCTGGTGAAGGAGCAAAATGAAAAGCGGGATTTTCTGCATTGATTCGGCACTCGATGGCGTGTCCTTGGAATACTACTTCTTCTTGACGCACATTCAAAGGCTCACCGGCTGCTATCTCTACCTGTTTTTTTACTAAATCGATCCCTGTGACCATTTCTGTTATGGGATGTTCCACTTGGATTCGAGTATTCATCTCCATGAAATAAAAATCGCCTGCTTCATCCATCAGAAACTCGATCGTTCCGGCATTTTCATAATTGACTGCTTTAGCTGCTCGAACAGCAGCGTCTCCTAGTGCTTCTCTTTTTGATTGTGAGATCACTACAGAAGGAGATTCTTCCAGTACTTTTTGATTGTTACGTTGCAAAGAACAATCTCGTTCACCTAAATGAATGACATTGCCAAAATGATCACCTAAAATCTGAACTTCTATATGGCGAGCAGGATAAATGATTTTTTCCAAATACATATCATCATTTCCAAATGCCGCTGCTGCTTCTTGCTGAGCTGAAGAAAAATGCTGTGGAAGTTCTTCTTTTGATTGAACTTTTCGAATGCCTTTCCCGCCACCGCCTGCAGCTGCTTTCAGCATCACTGGATAACCGATCCTGTCTGCTATTTCCAATGCTTCTTCTACAGTAGATAATACACCAGTACTTCCTGGGATGACCGGGACATTTGCTTCTTGCATCAATTGACGCGCATTGATTTTATTCCCCATTGCATCAATTGTTGCGCTTTTAGGACCAATAAATGTGATATTGCACTCTTCACACATGGAGGCAAACCGGCTATTTTCAGATAAAAATCCAAAACCTGGATGAATTGCTTCAGCTTTTGTTACGATTGCAGCGCTCAGTACTTCTTGAACATTCAGATATGAATCAACCGCTTTTGCCGGACCAATACAGATTGCTTCATCTGCTAGCTGTGTATGAAGTGCTTCGGCATCTGCCTCTGAATATATCGCTACGGTTTGGATCCCTAATTCGCGGCATGCACGAATGATACGCACAGCGATTTCGCCACGGTTAGCTATCAAGACTTTAGAAAACATATTTCACCTATCCAATCATAAAGGTTAATTCCGCTTCGGCTACTTTTTTACCGTCAACCTTAGCGATTCCTTTGCCTATTCCGGCTGAGACTTTCACTTTCAATATCTCAACTTCAAGATATAAGGTATCGCCCGGTGTAACTTTCTTACGGAATTTTGCTTTGTCTAATCCGCCGAAGTAAGCCGTTTTACCCTTGAACTGTTCAAGAGAAAGTAATGCGACTGCTCCTGCTTGCGCCATTGCTTCAACAATCAGTACCCCTGGCATAACAGGCTCTTCTGGAAAATGTCCTTGAAAAAAGGGCTCGTTGATCGTTACATTTTTCTTAGCAATGATCCGTTCTCCTTCAACCATCTCTTCCACTCGATCAATCAAAAGCATTGGATAACGATGCGGAATAATTTCTTTGAT
This sequence comes from Enterococcus sp. HMSC061C05, assembly GCF_001814765.1. Taxonomy (NCBI): domain Bacteria; kingdom Bacillati; phylum Bacillota; class Bacilli; order Lactobacillales; family Enterococcaceae; genus Enterococcus; species Enterococcus sp. HMSC061C05. The sequence goes on along the minus strand of NZ_KV817761.1, from coordinate 159,899 downwards.
TTCTTGTATGTTCATTTATTTCCCTCTTTCCTGCTTTGCTTATTTTGGCTGGATCCTAAAGAGTGGCTGCCCATATTCAACAACTGACTCGTTTTCTACAAGGATTTCTGTGATTACTCCGTCGGCCTCACTAGTTATCTCATTCATTAGTTTCATCGCTTCAATAATGCAGATAACTTCTCCTTTGGCAACTTGATCACCTTCTTTTTTGAAAGCTGGTTTGTCTGGTGCCGGTTGCAGATAAACGATTCCCACGATTGGCGAAACAACCTCGATTCCATCAAAGACTACCGATTCTTTTTCCTTCGTTGGTTCTGGAACAGTTGTTGCTTGTTCAGGCATGGCGTTAACTGGCTCCGAAACTGGCAACGTTTCGTTTGTTTGAACCATATTCATGCCTCGACTTGTTTTATTTTTATTCATGTACAATTCAAATTGACCTTCACGCAAGTCAAATTCCGTTAGCGAAGATTGATCAAATTGACTAACTAATTCTCTAATTTCATTGATATCCAAAATTATTCCTCCCAGCGTTTCATACAAAGAACCGCATTATGTCCGCCAAACCCTAATGAATTGCTCATTGCATAAGTAAAGCTTGCAGGTTTGCTTTCGTTTTTGACAACTGTCAAATCAATCTCAGGATCTTGTTTTTCTACATTGATCGTAGGTGGGATAAATTGATGTTCCAATGCCATCAGAGTGGCTAATGCTTCGATCCCGCCGGCTGCTCCCAATAAATGTCCAGTCATTGATTTCGTACTGCTGACATAAGTATCTCTGAAATTTTCACCTAGTGCGAGTTGGATTGCTTTTGCTTCTGCCTGGTCATTAGCTGGCGTACTCGTTCCGTGCGCATTGATATATCCAACTTGCTCCGGCTGTATACCAGCTTCTTCCATCGCAAGCTTCATTGCTTTAGACGCACCAGAACCATCTGGAGTAGGGGCTGTCATATGGTAAGCATCACAATTTGAACCGTATCCAACGATTTCTCCATAGATTTTGGCACCGCGAGCTTGTGCATGCTCTAAAGATTCAAGAACTAGAACACCTGCTCCTTCCCCCATCACAAAACCATTTCGATTTTCATCAAACGGGATCGAACCACGATTAGGATCAGTTGATTCCGAAAGTGCAGTTAAAGCTGCAAATCCAGCAATCCCCATCTCACAAATCGTTGCTTCTGTTCCTCCAGCAAGAATGACATCTGAATAGCCATGTTTGATGTTACGGAATGCTTCACCGATTGAATTCGTTCCGCTAGCACAAGCTGTTACGATAGCTGTACAGATACCTTTTGCGCCTACTCGTAAAGCAATATTTCCAGCTGCCATGTTGGCAATCGCCATTGGCACGAACATTGGAGAAACTCGTTTTGCGCCTTTTTCATGCAGACGGATAACTTGATTTTCGATTGTCGGAAGACCACCGATTCCTGATCCGATGATGACACCAAACCGGTCTTGATTCATTTTTTCTTTATCTAAACCGCTTATCTCCATTGCTTCTAAAGCAGCGTAGATCCCATAGATCGAAAACATATCCATTCGTTTGCTATCTTTTTTAATAAAATATTTATCGTAAGGGAAATCTTTGACTTCACCCGCTAAGGTAATCCCTGTTTCTGAAGCATCAAATTTAGTGATTGGTGCGATGCCATTCGTACCCTCTTTTAAGCTATTCAAAAAGCTGTCTGCGTCATTTCCAATAGGTGAAGTGACTCCATAGCCAGTAATTACCACTCGATTCATTTATTTGCTCTCCTTTTCTTATCCGTGCATGACCAATCCGCCATCGACATTGATGACTTGGCCGGTGATATATGGATTTTGTGCTAAGAAAACTGCTGTTTGTGCAACATCTTCTACTTGTCCGAAACGTTGCATTGGAATTTGCTTTTCCGCTTGCTCCTTGACTTTATCTGCTAAAACTTCCGTCATATCAGTTGTGATGAATCCTGGTGCAATGGCGTTGCATGTGATACCTCTAGTCGCAGCTTCTCGTGCAACCGATTTTGTCAATCCTACGACACCAGCTTTGCTAGCTGCATAATTTGCTTGTCCGATATTTCCAATCAATCCAGATACACTAGAGAGATTGATGATGGCCCCTTCTCGCTGTTTCATCATTTTTTTCAAAACGTGCTGCGTCATATTGAAGGTACCGATCAAATTGATATCCAGACATTTTTTGAAATCTTCTGCATCCATCCGCATCACAAGTTTGTCATTTGTGATTCCGGCATTGTTTACTAAGATATGGATCGATCCAAGCTTTTCTTCTGTTTCTTTGATCATTTGTCCTGCTTTCTCATAATCAGAGATATCGCCGGAAACTCCTACGCATTTTACACCGAATGCTTCAATTTCTTCTATCTTTTCTTTTGGAATCTCTCCGCGCCCATTCAAAATAATATTTGCTCCAGCTTTTGCAAAAGCTAAGGCCATCGCTTTGCCAATTCCTCTTGTGCTACCTGTGATAAATACATTTTTCCCTTTTACATCCATAACCTTCCTCCTTATAATTTTGCTATTGTTTCATCAAATGTCTGCTTATTCTCAACACGCAGAACTGGTATCGTTTTATCAATTTTTTTCATAAATCCGCTTAATACTTTTCCGGGACCGACTTCAATGACTTGCTCGATACCGATTGTTTTTAATTTATGGATACTCTCGTAGAAACGAACAGGTTGCATGACTTGCTGTTCAAGTAGTCCCGCTATCGTCTCTTTCTTCATTATTTCCGTTGTTGTGTTGCTGATGACTGGAAAAGAAGGGTCAGAAAATTGAATATGACTTAGATCCTTCGCCAGTTTTTTTGATGCTGGTGCTAAAATAGCTGTATGGAAAGGTCCACTGACATTTAGTGGAATCATCCTTTTGATTCCTTTTTCTTTTAAGAGCAAAACAGCTTCATCTACGGCTTTTTCTTCGCCACCGATCACGATCTGCTGAGGTGTATTGTAATTAGCAGGAGACACGATGCCGTACTTGCTTGCTTCATGACAGCTTTCCTCAATCGTCTCAATCGGTGCATTCATTACTGCGACCATTTTTCCGCTTCCAGCTGGGGCAGCTTCCGTCATATAAGCGCCTCTCTTCGCTACTAGTGCAACGGCTTCAGTGAAGGATAACGCATCACTGGCTACTAATGCCGAATATTCTCCTAAACTCAGTCCTAAAGCTGCATCTGGGACGATTCCATGCTCCTTCAATAAGCGATAATACGCAATGCTGACTGTTAGAATAGCTGGCTGTGTATATTGTGTCTGATCCAAACGTTCATTTTCTGAAAAGCAGAGGTCGGCCATATCGTAGCCGAGAATCTCACTTGCTTCATCAAATGTCTGCTTTACAACGGCTTCTTCATATAAATCTTTTCCCATACCTTGATATTGTGCACCTTGGCCACTAAATAAGAATGCTGTTTTCATGTTTTTCTCCAATATATCCAGAATATATGTTTGATTCTTCTTATTCAAAAAGGCCGAGACATCCCTATTTCAGGAAATGTCCCAGCCCCCAACCTAATTTTAATGATTATGCAGTTTGTTTTTCTACGTAAGTCACTAAATCTTGAACCGTTTTGATTCCGTCTTCTGTTTCGATTTTTACATCAAATTCATCTTCAATTTCATTGATGATTTGGAATAAATCCAAGCTGTCAGCTTCTAAGTCTTCTTGGATGTCAGTAGTCAATTTGATTTCTTCAGTTTCTTTTCCTAATTCTTCTGCAATGATTTCTTGAATTTTTTCGAATACCATAATAATATATTCCTCCGATATTGTTTGCTTTTTTATTTTTATAATTTAACAGTTTACAGCTCCATGAGGATACTTCCCCACGTTAAACCTCCGCCATAGCCTGTAAATATTACTTTCTGTTGTTTTCCCAAGGTGATCTTTCCGCTAGAAACTGCTTCATCCAATAAAATAGGGATACTTGCAGCAGAGGTATTCCCGTACTTATCCATATTGGTCAGGAATTTTTCTTGCGGCATCTTTACTTTTCGGGCGATTTTCTCAATGATCCTGAGATTTGCCTGATGCAAAAGCAGATAATCAACTGGCGTGTCTTTCATGACTTCTTGGATATTGTTTGCAACATCTCGAACGGCGAAATCAAAAATATCTCTGCCGGTCATTCGCAAATAATACGAACCTTCTGAATCTTCTGAATAGAACGGGTTTTTATTTTGCTGGTAGCCAGCAGTCAGTGAGGTACTTCTGGTACCATCAGTTGCTAATTTTTCTTTCAGCAATTTTTTTTGTGGGTTTGCTTCTAAGAGAACCCCGCCTGCTCCATCACCAAATAATACAGCAGTCGTGCGATCAGACCAATCGATTAGCTTAGACAGTGTTTCACCACCAATTACCAATCCTTTAGTTGAGCCGCAGCGGATCATTTTTTCAGCCATGCTTAACGCATAAACAAATCCTGAGCATGCCGCGCTGATATCGAAAGCAATAGCATTAGCTGCTCCCAATTTTCCTTGTACTTGTGCTGCTACAGATGGTGTCGTGTAATCGGGCGACATTGTTGCTACTAAGATAAAATCCAAATCTTTAGGGTTCAGCTTTTTTTGTTGCATCAATTTTTCCGCCACTAAGATGCATAAATCAGATGTCTCCTGATTTGTTACACATCTTCGTTCACGAATACCCGTCCTTGATGAAATCCATTCATCCGAGGTATCCATCATCTTGGAAAGATCATTATTCGTAATGATCTTTTCAGGAAGGACGCTGGCTGTTGCAGTAATCATTCCAAATTGTTCCATTAAATATCCTCACTTATAGTCTTGCAAGAAGTCATGCAAGTTTTTCAGTGCATCCAGCAAGGCATGCTGTTCTTCCGTAGCCATTCCTTCTAAGATGTTCTTGACCATTTCACGATGAAAATGCTGATGGACCCGAAACAGTAACTTTCCTTTTTTCGTTAGTCCCAACTTTACAACACGACGGTCATCTTCACTGCGGATACGTTCGACATAGCCTTTTTTTACTAACTTGTTAATAGCAGTGGTCAAGGTCCCAACAGTAATTGATAGTTCTTTGGCTACTTCTGAAGTTGTTTTTTTCTTGTACATCCCGATTGCCTCGATCGTGTGCATCTCTGTGATTGACAGATCTTTGAATTGAGATTTTTTCAACTCAGACTCTTCGATTGTCAAAATATCATTGAAGACACTAACAAGATAATCATTTACTGTTTTTAAATCTGGTTCCATGTTCCACCGTCCACTAATTAGTTTGATTATCAAATCTTTTGATGTTCAAACTATATCTTAACTTTTTTCAAAATGCAACTGTAAAAGTTCATTTTTTTGCTATATGAGTTTATTTTAAGATTTTACTCATTTAAAAAAACTGATAAATCAGCATTTTTTATTTACTTTATTAGAAAAACTATTATACTGACATATTTTGATTATCAAAGTATTTCTTGTTGATAGAATGATCCAATTTCCTAAAACTTGTCCATTATTTCAAAATTTGTTATAGTCTTTTTATTCAAAGCGTGAAAGGAGACCCTATGTTAAAAGAAAAAATAAAAAATCTCCCCATGCTGCCGGGTGTCTATCTTATGAAAAACCAAGAAGGGATGGTCATCTATGTTGGTAAAGCAAAACGGCTCAAAAATAGAGTAAGCAGCTATTTTCATCAGAATAAACAGCATTCAAAAAAAGTATTACGTATGATTCATCATATAACAGATTTTGATTTCGTCTTAGTAGATACAGAATTAGATGCTTTGTTGCTTGAGTGTCAACTGATCCAACATTACCGTCCTTTTTATAACCGACAAATGAATTATTTCAGTAACTACAATTATGTACATATTTCCAATAAGGGATTTGTATTAACAGATACTCCTACGGCTCGAACATACGGGCCTTTTCGTCTCTATAAAAAAATGCCGTCTATTTTGCGTATAATGGAAGAAACGTATCAAATGCCTTGGTTGTCTGAAATCAGCTTATTAGCTTTGCGAGTCCAGCTTCCTGACTTACAGGAAATGACTTTTGAACAGAAAAAGAAGGAGATCCAAGGACTGTTTCAGGGTCGCAATAAAAAACTGCTGACTTACTTGAAAAAGAGACAACAACATTTCATCTATCAGCTGAATTTCGAAAAAGCTGGCATGCTTCAAAAAGATATCGAATTAGTTACTTATTTCATCAGACGGATCCAAGAACAAAAGCAGTTTTTAAGAACACCATCCCTCACATTCAGCATGCCACTGGCAGCGGATGAAAGTCAGAAAAAGCACTACCTTATTTGTTACGGACAGCTTGCAGAAACAATGATTGCTTCTGGGGACAATCCACCTGACTTTTATTATGAAAAAAAAGAAGCTCATTTATCTTTGAAACGCCAATTATCAAAAGAAGAAATCGATCCTGTACAAATTTTGATTAGTTACCGCAAAAAATTAGAAAAGGAACAGATCGAAATGGAACAATTAAACAAAAAAGAAGCTGAAAAGCAACTAAATTAGCTGCTTCTCGGCTTCTTTTAGGCATCTTCAACTTCAAATGTCAATTATCCTAAAATTTATTGGATTAAGTCATAGATTTCCATCGCTACGATATCGATATTATCGAATTCGTATTGCTGATGAGTATCTGTTTCAGTTAATTCAAACGTATCGGTCGCTTTATCATAAGTTACTGTACACTTTTCTACGCCTTCTTTTTCAAAACGGCGAACTTGCAGTTCATTATCTGCTGACTCGACCATAGCCTCCAGTCGTTTTATGATTGCGACTAATTGTGAATGTGTCATCGGAGGTCCTCCTTTTCTTATTTCTGTTATATTGTATCAAAAGCATAGCCTACTTGCATTGATTTTCTCTAAAAAAACTCGTTTTTTATGATTTTTTTTCTGGTATTTTCCCTTCAGGCCACCAAAGTTTGATCAACGCTTGTGTTCCGTCATTCTCAAAACCTTTATCTGCCAACTCTTCATATAGTTTCAATGCTTGGATGGTTGCTGGCAATACAAGGTTCATTTTTTCTGCTTCTTCTAATGCAATCTTTAAATCTTTGATAAAATGTTTGACAAAAAAACCAGGCGTGTAGTCTTCTTTCAAGATACGTGGGGAATAATTACTTAAAGACCAGTTAGCTGCACTTCCTCCCGAAAGTGTCTCAATCACTTTTTCTAAATCGAGACCGTTTTTTTGTGCATAGACAAGCATTTCCGTCATTCCTGTCATCGTGCCTGCGATCATGATTTGATTGGCCATTTTCGTATGCTGACCTTTCCCAGCAGAGCCATGCAATGTAAATGTCGTACCAAATTCCTTGAATAAAGGAAGTACTTGATCATAGACCGATTCTTCTCCACCTACCATGATTGTCAGTGTGCCATTCTTTGCTCCTAAGTCACCGCCTGACACCGGTGCATCTAACGCATCTGCACCTTTTTCTTTTGCTGTTTTTGCAATTTTTTCTGCCAGAGTTGGTGTACTTGTAGTCAAATCAACTAAAATACGTCCTGAGACATCTGCAGAAAAAATCCCCGATTCTCCATAGTAGATTTCTTCTACATCTTTAGGATAACCTACCATTGTGAACAGAATATTGCTTTGTTCTGCTACAGCCTTTGGTGTATCCGCCCAGACAGCTCCTTCTGTTACTAAAGGATCAGCTTTTGCTTTTGTCCGATTATAAACAGCGACTTCGTGACCTGCTTCTAGTAGATGGCGTACAACAGCACTTCCCATAACGCCTGTTCCGATAAAACCTAGTTTCATTCTTTCGACCTCCTAAAAATCAAAAATCCTTGCTTCTATGCTAGTATACGCTAGAAACAAGGATTTTTTTATAAAAAATGTTTGAATTTTATCTTTTAAATGAATTTAATTTGATTTTGATTCGTTCAATCGAATCTTCTTCTTCTTTTCTTCGCATCTCTTCTTCATGGTAAACAACCATATCTTGATAAAATTCGATCATGGCTTCGCCGAAATGAGTAGACGAAATGTCATAAAGTTTGGCTTCTAAAACCTTCGAATCTCTAGGGACTTCACTGGAAATATAATCAATAAGTGCGGGTGCAAAGTCTTCATCGGTTTCAAAAGTTTTCCCTAATGAAGGATGATCGAACAATCGGTTCAAATAAGCATTTCCTTCTACGACACAAGGCGTGCCGGCTGCCATCGCTTCGGTATAAGTAAGCCCTTGTGTCTCTGAAGTAGAAGCACTGACAAAATAATCTGCCGCTTTATAATAAAGGGCTACATCATTATTGTCCACTTCTCCTGTGAACTGCACAAATTCTTCTAACTGCAGTTCGGAAATTAATTCCTCTAACTCTTCTACATAAGGACCTTTTCCTACAATAACTAATCTGGCATTAGGGTAAGCCGAGATAACCTGAGGAAATCCGTTAACCAATGCTTGGATATTTTTCTCATAAGAAATCCTGCTTAAAGAAAGAATCATCAGATGATTTTCCTGAAGTCCTAACGACTCCCTTAACTTGTTGATGTCCTCCTGAGTGATATCAGAACGTTTGAACTTCTCAATGTCGATACCAGTAGGAATCACACGAAGCGGTGCTACTACACCATAGCTACGTAATGTATCAATAACACGTTCACTTGGACAGACTACACCTGTCGTATGATTGGCAAATAATCTGGATAAGTATTTTACATGGGATTGCCTGATCACTTTTCCTTTACCGATATAATGAAGGTAATCTTCATACATCGTATGGTAAGTATGGATCAGGGGTATTTTCAACTTCTTAGCTACCATCTTCCCGAGTATTCCTGCTCCGAATTCTGTATGGGTATGGATCAGATCTAATTCTAGTTCTTTGGCAACCAAATAAGCATACCACATGCCTCTAACAACAACTCTTCGATCCTTGAAAGAAATAAACGGTACACTTGGCATTCGAATCACATCTTTTTCCAACTTGTCCGCATTAGGATCGGTTGTCGTAAAGATATAGACTTCATGCCCATGTTTTTCTAATTCTTGTTTTAATGTTTTGATCGATGTAGCCACTCCGCTGACTTGCGGAAAGTAGGTATCGGTAAAAAAGCCGATTTTCATGTTTTTCGCCTCCAAACTAGTCCTTTGTCTGATGTACTTTTTTTAATTTGCTAGAGACTTTTTCATTCAGCACACTTTCATATACGTTTTTTAGTTCTTCACCGATTTTATTGATACTTCGTTCTTTTGCTGTTTGATAACCGGCTTGTGTCAAACTCGGTAGCTCTTCATTGGTAATCTGTTGAATCAGTTGGATAAACGCTTCGTTTGTCTTCCCCATATAGCAGTTCTTGCTATCTTCTAACCAGCCATTATACACTGGAATATCTCGAACAAGTACATTTTGCTTGCTTGCTAAAGCTTCTAAAACAACGATTCCTTCCGTCTCTTCATAAGAAGGAAAAAAGAATAGATCTGCACCTGAATATGCTCCTTCGATGATTTCCCCTCGTATATATCCAGGAAACAGAACATTCTCAGGATGGTCTTCTTTTACAATTTTCCGGATGTTTCGAGGAATCGAGTACATCGGAACATGACCAAACCAAATGAATGTATAGTCGGGCATCTTCTTAGCAATTTCTACGAAATCAATGATTCCTTTACGTTCGAAAAACAAACCGACACAAATGATTACTTTTTGATCCGGAGATAGTTTGAAATACTCTCTGAACTTTTGTTCTTTCATTGGATCAGGGCGATATTTCTCTAGGTCGATCCCATTGGAAATAGCTTGAATCGGTACACGGATACCATAGCTTTCCAACAACTGTTTTGAATAAGGTGTTGGCGTGATCAAATAGTCCGCTTTTTGGTACAATCCCACCAAATATTTTTTTACAATAGGAGAAAGCTGGTTCGATCCGATAAAGGAATTTCGGAAGTCTTCCTCTGTTGAATGCGCATGATAGACAACTTTTTTACCTTCTCTTCTGGCTTTATTGACCATATTATGACTATTGATTCCGTATGTATTGATGTGCAGGATGTCATAATCATCTTTGTCGTCTAGTGTATAAGAGATACCGACTTCCGTCAGAGCACGTTTTTGATGATCAAGCGCACGCCCGATGCCAGATTTTGCAAGCATCTTTTCACTTTCAAAATATAATAATACCTTCACCTTACGTCCCCCTTCATTTATATAGTATAACATAGCCTCCAAACTGTCACTCAAACTTAAGCCCTATTTTTGTCTAATCTTGCTGACAAAAACGTTTTCTTAAAAAAGAACAGAAAACAAAAAAGCTGGCGTAGCTCTTTTACAAGCTACACCAGTTTTTGATACGTTGTTTATTTTACATATTCATGAACAAGTTCAACGACTTCTTCCATCGTATCGCATTCTTTCAATGCACGATCAGCAAGTTCAGCCATTTTCGCTGTGTCCAAGCGTTTCATTAAACTACGTGTTTTAAGAATAGATGTCGCGCTCATTGAGAACTCATCTAGACCCATACCTACTAGCAACGGAACAGCGGTTTGATCTCCAGCCATTTCTCCACACATACCTGCCCATTTTCCTTCAGCGTGTGCTGCATCAATTACATTTTTGATTAAACGTAAGATTGATGGGTTATATGGTTGGTACAAGTAAGAAACGCGTTCATTCATACGGTCTGCTGCCATTGTGTATTGAATCAAATCGTTCGTACCTACGGAGAAGAAATCCACTTCTTTTGCAAACTTGTCTGCTAAGACTGCTGCTGCTGGAATCTCAATCATGATGCCGACTTGGATTGTATCAGATACTTCCTTGCCTTCACTGATCAATTTTTGTTTTTCTTCTTCAAAGATCGCTTTTGCTGCGCGGAATTCTTTGAGCGTAGCTACCATAGGGAACATGATACGTAAGTTACCATGAACAGATGCACGAAGTAATGCACGCATTTGTGTGCGGAACATTTCGTCACCTTGTTCAGATAAACTGATACGTAATGCACGATATCCTAAGAATGGATTCATTTCATGAGGTAATTGCAGATATGGTAGTTCTTTATCCCCGCCGATGTCCATTGTACGAACAACAACTGGTTTTCCTTCCATACCTTCTAATACAGCTTTGTAAGCTTCGTATTGGTCATCTTCTGTTGGGAAGTCCGGAGAATCCATATATAGAAATTCAGTACGGTACAGACCAACTGCTTCTCCACCATTGTTATGAACACCAACTAGATCTTTTGGTGTTCCGATGTTTGCAGCTAATTCAAAATGCTTGCCGTCAGCTGTGACAGTTTCTGCATTTTTTAGTTTTTCCCATTCTGCTTTTTGTGCTGCGTAATCCGCACCTGCTTTTTCAAATTCAGCTTTTTGTTCCTCTGTAGGATCGATGATCACATCGCCTTCGATCCCGTTAACAGCCAACATATCGCCTTCTTTGACTTTAGCAGTGATTTCTTTTGTCCCAACGATCGCTGGGATTTCTAAAGAACGTGCCATGATAGCAGAATGTGAAGTACGTCCACCAATATCTGTTACAAACGCTTTTACAAAATTGCGATCTAATTGTGCTGTATCACTTGGAGTCAAGTCATGTGCAACAACGACCACTTCTTCGTTGATCATTGATGGATTTGGTAAAGTAACGCCTAATAAGTGCGCTAAAATACGTTTAGCAACGTCACGAATATCTGCAGCACGCTCTTGCATGTAAGCATTGTCTTCCATTGCTTCGAACATACCGATATACATATCCGTTACTTCTTTTAGCGCTGATTCAGCATTTACGCTGTTGTCTTTAATGTTTTGCTTGATTTGACCTACCATTTCTGGATCTGAAAGAACCATCAAATGGGCATCAAATACTTGCGCTTCTGCTTCACCTAAGCTTTGCGCTGCTTTTTCACGAATTTGCTGCAATTCTTCAGTAGATTTAGCTAATGCAGCATCCAAACGAGCTTCTTCAGCCGCAGTATCTTCTACTGTTGCCTTACTGAATGTTAAATCCGGTTGAACTAGCAGGTAAGCTTTTGCAACGGCTACACCGTCACTAGCGGCAATCCCTTTTAGCATTTCAACCATTATTCAGATAAGCCTTCTTTCTTCATTGTTTCAACGATTGCTGCCATTGCGTCAGCTTCGTCAGCACCTTCTGCAGTGATAGTAACATCAGAACCTTGACCTACACCTAAAGACATAACGCCCATGATTGATTTCAAGTTTACTGATTTACCTTTATACTCTAAGTTTACATCAGAGTTAAATTTGCTTGCTGTTTGTACTAATAATGTAGCTGGACGTGCGTGGATCCCAGTTTCTGCTACTACGTGAAATTCTTTCTTTTCCATATTAATCGGTCTCCTTTAAGTGAGTGTTGTTTTTATGTGAGGGTTTTCTTTTTTAGTAATTCAGAGAATCCTAACAAGTGTCACCCTTTCATCTGTAAAGATTAACATTTTTTTTCGTTAGATACAACAGTTTTCATTCAATTTCAGATAAAAGTATTCAAATTATTCCGGATTCTTTTTCATCCTTTTCTTCACATTTTATAACAAACGTGTTTATTTTCTTTTTCTTGTCGCTCTCTCTTCTCCTGACGTTCATCATTCTTTCCTTTGACCTTCTTTGTTTTTATATGAAACGAATTACTTGCTTCCCTTTCGATTTTTAGTATAATAAGAATCAAAGGTCAGGAATGGTCAATAGACATTTTACCTTTACTACCTCATAAATCCCTAAAAAATAGGGGTTATTCTTTTACCTCATGAAAAACGAGATGTAAAATATGGATGTACCCATTTTTGTGAAAGGACGTGAATGATTCATGCTTTGTCAAAACTGCGGCAAGAATGAGGCAACGATTCACTTGTATGCCACTGTCAATGGTCAGCGGACACAACTTGATTATTGTCAGAGCTGTTATCAAAAAATCAAAAATCAGCAAAATGGAGGTCTAACTAGTATGGCCCAAAACGACCCATTTGGATTTGGCAGTTTGGACGATCTTTTCCGTTCCATGTCTCGCCAAATGCAACAGCAAGGAAACTATGAGCAAACACCGCCAACACAATTTGGTGGAAACAACAACTTCAATGGTGGACAACCACCTCAAGGAAATACGGAAGGTTTACTAGGAGAATACGGAATCAACATCACTGAACAAGCTCGACAAGGGGATATCGACCCTGTGATCGGTCGTGATGATGAAATCAAACGTGTCATCGAAATTTTAAATCGCCGAACTAAGAACAACCCTGTCTTGATTGGTGAACCTGGTGTTGGTAAAACAGCAGTTGTTGAAGGGTTAGCACAAAAAATCGTAGATGGCGATGTCCCACAAAAATTAATGGACAAAGAAGTCATTCGTTTAGATGTCGTATCCTTAGTCCAAGGTACTGGTATACGAGGTCAATTTGAAGAACGTATGCAAAAATTGATTGAAGAAATTCGTCAAGCAGAAAATGTGATCCTATTTATAGATGAAGTGCATGAAATCGTCGGCGCTGGTTCCGCAGGCGACGGAAACATGGATGCTGGTAATATTTTAAAACCTGCTTTAGCTCGAGGAGAATTGCAGATGGTTGGTGCTACTACCTTAAACGAGTACCGCATCATCGAAAAAGATGCTGCCTTAGAGCGTCGTATGCAACCGGTACGAGTAGATGAACCAACTGTCGAAGAAACGATCAGTATCTTGAAAGGACTGCAAAAACGTTATGAAGACTATCATCATGTAAAATATACTGATGAAGCCATCGAAGCAGCCGCAACTTTATCCAATCGTTACGTCCAAGATCGCTTCTTGCCGGATAAAGCCATCGATTTGCTAGATGAAACAGGTTCTAAGAAAAATTTAACGATCCAAATCGTTGATCCTAAAACGATCGAGAAAAAACTACAAGAAGCGGAAGAACAAAAAGTTCTTGCTTCTCGAGAAGAAGATTTCGAAAAAGCGGCTTATTACCGTGACCAGATCAACAAACTTCAAAAAATGAAAGAACGCCAGCTCACTGAAGAAGAAACACCTGTCATCACCGAAAAAGATATGGAAAAAATCGTTGAACAACGAACAGGTATTCCGGTGGGTGAATTAAAAGAAAAAGAACAGACACAATTGAAAAACTTAGCAGATGACTTGAAGGCTCATGTCATTGGCCAAGATAACGCTGTAGACCGTGTAGCGAAAGCAATTCGCCGAAACCGTGTTGGATTGAACAAACAGAATCGTCCAATTGGCTCCTTCTTATTTGTCGGACCAACCGGTGTAGGTAAAACAGAACTTGCCAAACAGCTTGCCTATGAATTATTCGGTTCACAAGATTCAATGATTCGTTTCGATATGTCTGAATATATGGAAAAACACAGTGTCTCTAAATTGATTGGTTCTCCTCCAGGTTATGTTGGATACGAAGAAGCTGGTCAATTAACAGAAAAAGTTCGGAGAAATCCTTACAGTCTTGTCTTATTAGATGAAGTTGAAAAAGCTCATCCAGATGTTTTGCACATGTTCTTGCAAATCTTAGATGATGGCCGATTGACGGACGCACAAGGAAGAACCGTCAGCTTTAAAGATACGATCATCATTATGACAAGTAATGCCGGTACTGGTAAAGTAGAAGCAAATGTTGGCTTTGGTGCGGCACGTGAAGGTGTTACTCGTTCGGTATTGAATCAATTGAATAATTACTTTACACCAGAGTTTCTAAATCGTTTTGACGGAATCATCGAATTCAGTGCTTTGTCAAAAGAAAACTTGATGACCATCGTTACACTGATGCTAGACGATGTCAATCAAATGCTGGCAGCACAGCAACTTCATATCGAAGTTCCTACGAATGTCAAAGAAAAATTAGTTGACTTAGGTTATGATCCATCCATGGGTGCTCGTCCCCTTCGACGAACAATCCAAGAACAAATCGAAGATGGCATCGCTGAATTTTACCTTGACCACCCTTCTATTCACGAGCTGAAAGCAAAATTGGATAAGGATGGAAAAATCATCGTGACTTCTAAACCAGAACGTTTAGCAAAAGAATCAACCGAAGAAACGGCTGAGTAAACCTAGTATGTATATAGAGGCTGGGACAGAAGCGTTTAACTCCAAGAAATAAGAAGGAATTCAGGAAAATTGCTTTTCAAATTTTTGTGAATTTCAGCTTATTTCCGAAGGAGTTGCTTCTGCTTCCGCCGTTTATACGTGTTTAGAGCGTGAGACAAAAGTGTTCTTTACTTTTGTCCCACGCTCTCTTTTTTCAGAAAAGTCAAAATACTGTTCATTTTATAAAAAAGAAATTATAATAAGAGAAACAAGCAATTAAAAATACATAAAAGAGGTGAGCGCCATGAAATTGGTAAATGTAACAAACAGCCATTCCCGTCTTGTATTGAACCAGCTTGAAAACACTGATGCCCATCTGGTCAAAGTCTACACAGCCGGAAATACCACTATTGTCTACACTGAAGCCCCTGAACATAATGAAATTTTGTTAATCAATGATAAACGTAAAATCCAGCCGAAAGAAATCGAAGAAGCTAAAAATTATTTCTTGGATAAAATCAAAGATGCTGTTTACCACGAGGATGAAATCAAAGTAATCGAATTGGCCGGGCTTGTTGAAATCTCTATTCCAAAACATGAATTAGGCGCGACGTTAGCCGTTTAATCAACTTTTTGAACATAATTAAAGAAGCAAATGAGACGATTCACGCCTCATTTGTTTCTTTTGCTTTCTGGCTCTTTATTTTTTTACGCTTCTTTTGTGTCTTTCTCTTTTCATTTTTTGATCTACTCGTATCTTTATTTTTTACTTTTTCTTCTTTCTGGATGATTGATCGCACTTCTTGTGCAATCTGCTCGTTTTTGTCCCAGTCTTTTACATCCAACAATCGACATAATCGTAACATTTCTGCTTTTTTCTGTTTTTTTCTTTGACGCCTTTGCCATTCTGTTTCCATTTCACAAACCCTCCTCTCTTTAATAGTATGTACGCAAAGTAATTTTTATATTTTTTTAGATTAGATATTTTTTATAGTTTTAAACGATAAAAAGAACCGTAACGGAAAATCCGTCACGGCTATCAACAAAGTATAAGAATTTATTTTCAAAATTTTTATTTGCACTTGAAACTGAGTGGCAGACTCATGGTTTCTTGGTAAACGGTATTCAACCAAACCCAAAACAGGAGAAGCTGTTTTTGTTTGGCTTTCCCTATTACTTGATGCAACGCAATTTTTTTACAACATCTTTACATTAAACTTTTCAGTTTGACATCTGGATATTTATCCGCAAACCACCGTTCCGCAAATTGGTTTTCAAATAAGAACAACGGCTGATCAAAACGATCCCGCGCTAAGATATTACGGCTTGAACTCATCTTCTCATCCAAATCTTCCGGATCAATCCAGCGAGCAATTTTGTGCCCCATCGGAGACATGATGACTTCTGCATTGTACTCATTTAACATACGATATTGGAATACTTCGAATTGCAGCTGACCAACAGCCCCAATGATATATTCTTCCGTTAGATATGTTTTATAAAGCTGAATCGCTCCTTCTTGAACCAATTGATAGATTCCTTTATGGAAGGATTTTTGTTTCATGACATTTTTAGCAGTCACTTTCATGAACAGCTCTGGAGTAAATGAAGGAAGTTCTTCATAAGCAACTTTTAGTTTGCCTTCGAACAATGTATCCCCAATCTGATAATTACCAGTATCATATACACCGATAATATCACCTGCTACTGCTTTTTCGACATTCTCTCTCGAATCTGCCATAAATTGCGTAACATTGCTTAATTTCAATTTTTTATTTGTACGTTCTAACCAGACATCCATTCCTCGCTCGAATGTTCCAGAACAGATTCGGACAAAAGCGATTCGGTCACGATGGGCTGGGTTCATATTTGCTTGTATCTTGAATACGAAACCTGAAAATTCTTCTTCATAAGGGCTTACCATCTGATCATCTTGTGTTTTATGCCCATAAGGAGCTGGTGCTAATTCAACGAAAGTTTCTAAAAAAGTCTGTACACCGAAATTAGTTAATGCAGAACCAAAAAATACTGGTGTCTGATCGCCACGAGCAATTTTTTCTTGATTAAATGCATCTCCAGCTTCTTTGAGTAGTTCTACTTCTTCTAAGACTTGTTCATATAAGGAATTTTCAGTTAAAGGATGATTATCAGGAAGCAGACCATCTTCATCCAATTCTACTAAACGTTCTCCTTGATAATTTTCCGGACGATAAAACTCTACACGATTATGGTAAATATCATAAAGACCTTCTAAACCTTTTCCCATACCAATTGGCCAATTCATCGGATAAGACTCGATATCTAACAACTCTTCTAATTCTTCTAACAGTTCTAATGGTTCGCGACCATCACGATCTAGTTTGTTGATAAAAGTAAAAATCGGGATGCCACGTTTTTTAACCACTTGAAACAATTTCTTTGTCTGTGCTTCGATCCCTTTGGCACTGTCGATTACCATGACCGCACTATCCACGGCCATCAAAGTACGGTAAGTATCTTCAGAAAAATCTTCATGTCCTGGAGTGTCCAAGATATTTACTCGTTTTCCTTGATAATCAAACTGCATAACAGAACTAGTGACAGATATTCCACGTTGTTTCTCGATTTCCATCCAGTCTGATTTGGCAAAATTACCTGTTTTCTTTCCTTTTACAGTTCCGGCTTGACGAATAGCTCCACCAAACAATAGTAATTGTTCTGTAATCGTTGTTTTCCCCGCATCCGGATGGGAAATGATCGCAAATGTTCTGCGATTGTCCACTTGCTGCTTTAATTCTGGATTATTCATAACCTAACTCCATTTCTTCCATTCAATTATTTATCTTTTTCTAGACAGATTTTCTGTTCTCTTAAGGAAAGACAATTTCATATAGGGCTGTGACAAAAGCCGTGTCGCCGTCCCTTTTTCCGAGTAAACGGTGTTTAAAAGCTTGAATCGGTAATAATCCCCACCAACCCAAAAACAGGAGAAGCTGTTTTTGCTTGGCTGTTATTATTACTTGATACAGGACAGCTTTTTTACAACCTCTGTTAACTACTACAACTGAATCAGTATAGCATGGATTCAGCGAATGAAAAAGCCACCAAATCATAAGAGTCAAATATTTTTGTCAGCTGACTAAAGAAAAGACATGTTGCTTGTTTATTCAAGCAACACGTCTTTCTTTTACAACCAAGTTTCCAATTATCTTCTTGGTTCGTCATCTTCGAATTCTTTTCTGAAGTATCGGCGTTCTTCTTCAGGTTCCGCTTCTGTTTCTTCCGGATCATGAAAAATGACACGGATTTTAAGGATTCGAGAACCTTCCATTTCTTCAGAAACCAGCGTAATATTATCGACATCAAACGATAACTTTTCGCCTTCATCCGGAATCATGCCTAATGCTGTAATCAAATAACCAGCCATCGTGTCTACATCACTCATATGCAAATCACTGTCAAAAGCTTCATTGAATTCATCAATCAGCATTCGTCCTTGGATCATATATTCGTGTTCATCGATTTTTTCATAAAGATTCTCAACTTCATCTGACTCATCATCGATTTCTCCGACGATTTCTTCTAAAAGATCTTCTAATGTTGCTAAACCAACGACACCGCCATATTCATCCAATAAAATAGCCATTTGATTCTGTGTCTTTTTCATTTCATATAATAGATCATCAATAAAGACCGTTTCAGGAACGAATAAAGGCTCCTGCATGATTTTTTTGATATCTAAATGATCAAAGCCAAATTTATGGGCTGCTTTTAGTAAATTCTTTGTATGAAGGATTCCAACTACCTTATCTTTGTCCTCATTATAGACAGGAATTCTTGAATAGTTTTCCGATAAAACTTCATTCACATTTTCTTCCACAGTGTCATTGATATCAATCATAAATGCATCCGTTCGTGGGACCATTACTTCTCGGGCAACTTTCGTATCAAGAGAAAAAACCCCTTGGAGCATTTCCAATTCTTCGTTGTTCAATACGCCTTCGTTTTCAAGCATATAACGCATTTCATCTCTGGTCATTTTTGAATCTTCATCATCAAAGGTCATCGGTGTGATACGTGCCAACAAACTTGTGGAAGCAGAAAGCAACCAGACAAAGGGCTTAGCTACTACGCCGATCAAGCGTATCAGCCCTGAAGTGAACTTTGCGACTTCTTCTGATTTATTTAAAGCAATACGTTTAGGGTACAATTCTCCAAAAACAATCGATACATAGGTCAAAATAGCCAGCACAATGATATTTGCAATATTTTTTGCTGCTGTACCGCCACCTAATACCGGAGCTAACCGTTCCGATAAAGTATTCGCTAGTGACGCACCAGACAAAATGTTGACCAAAGTGATTCCTACTTGGATTGTCGATAGGAAATTATTTGGATTCTGCAATATTTTTAAAAGCTTTTGAGATTTCACATCTCCTTCATCAGCTTTTTGCTCGATTCGATTCTTATTGATCGAAACAACAGCAATTTCGGAAGCTGCTAAAAAAGCATTGATCAATGTCAAAACGATCAATAATAAAATCTGCGCTAACAGCGACTGACTCTCAGGGTCAGCATTCATAATCGCATTCTCTCCTTATAAAATTAATTTTTAGTTTACGATAGAAAAAAACGTGGCACTATAGCCACGTTAAAATGGTATCACAAAGCAATTTTCTTTGCAATAAAAACAAGTGTACTAAAACTATCTACGAGGTCGTAGCAATTTTTTTCTTGTTTTCATTTTGTTTATCTTCCTTGATGATTTTGATTATATAGGAAATGATTGTCTTGCAGATTGCATAAAAAGGAACACCTAAGAAGATACCAAGCAATCCGGCAATGTTTCCTGCTACTAGAAGGACGATAATGATCGTTAATGGATGGATCTTCAGTGATTTCCCAATTACATTCGGATAAATGATGTTTCCATCTAACTGTTGGACGATTAGTACAACTAAACAACAAAGTAATGCTTTTATCGGATCGTTGAAGATCGTCACTAAAAATGCAGGTGCTAGCCCTAGATAAGGTCCTAAATATGGTATCAGGTTCGTCAATCCTGCAATGACCCCAAACAAGAAAGCATAATCTACACCGATGATCATATATCCTAAAAATGTAAAAGTGCCGACGAATAGACATTCAATTGCTTGTCCACTAATATAATTAGCTAATGTTTTATTCAGCTGTCCCAATAATTCCACAATTTGATTTCTTCTTTTCTCTGGGAAAAACTGTTGGATGTTTGGCACTAGTTTTTCGCCATCTTTCAACATATAGAACAAGATGAAGGGTGCCGTAATGATCACTACGGTTGCCGAAGCAATCGTTCCAACGATCGAACCTAAACTGTTGGAAACGCCACTAAGGAATTGTTGGATGATCGTCCCGTAAGAAATATCTAATTGTTCAAAATATTTATTGATATCAACTTCCTTGAACACAGGCAATTCGGCAACCTCTTTTAACCAATTTTCGACCTGTTTGATAAAATCAGGCATATTGGATGCTAATGAGGAAATTTGCTGTACTAGACTTGGAATGACACTGAGTAAAATCCAAATAATTGCTGCAACTAAAAGGAGCAGCACAATTGCGACAGCCCATATTCTTTTGATTTTTGCTTTCATCAGCAGCTTGACGATAGGATTCAGCAAATAGTAAAGAAAGCCTGCAATCAGTACGGGTGCAAATAACGTGGAAAAAAATGTCCCGATCGGTTCAAAAATAAAATTTATTTCTGATGAAATCATGATTAGTGCAGCTATGATCAATAATTCAAGCGACCAAAACATTAGTTTAGACTGTCTAAGTTTTTCAAACAATAGATTTCCTCCTTTCTTTCTTCCTAGTATATATTATATTCGCTAAAAATTCTTTTATTCTTTTTTTATTTTTGAAAACTTTCCATACTTTTTATTTATTTTATTTTCCAGTATACTATACGAAAGGAAGGTGGCTAGACCATGAAAGTTGTACAAACAAAAGATACAATGAGCGATATTTACTTAGATGCTGTAAGAATCAGACATCAAGTCTTTGTAGTCGAACAAGGTGTCCCTTTGTCTCGAGAAATAGATAAAGATGAAGCACATTGCATCCATTTCGTCTTGTACTCAGATAAAAAAGAACCGCAAGGAACTGTACGTCTTTTGCCTTTAGAAAACGGAAAAATGAAATTACAGCGAATGGCGATTCTTTCTGAATACAGACACCAAGGCTTAGGTAAGCTATTGATTGAAGAAGCAGAAACCTTTGCTAAGAATCAAGGCTATAATACGATTTTATTAGGAGCGCAGTCTACAGCGGAAGCTTTTTACGAAAAGCTTGGTTACATAGCTTACGGTGAGCCTTTTGAAGACGCTGGCATGCCTCACATTTATATGAAAAAGACTTTATAAAAAATTTTTCGAAAAAAAAAAAACAAAAAAACAGCAAGCTTTTGAGAAAGATTTCTCACTGGCTTACTGTTTTTTTTGCGTTTACTTACGCGACAATTGCTTGTAACGGTCATACCAAATATCAATATAGCCTTCTGAGAACGGGCCATCTCCATTATTGATCCAGTCAACCAGAATCTTCACATTTTCTTTTAGGATGAAGTCAATATCGTTCGGGTAATTCATCATTTTGCTGTGCATCTCGTACTCATCGACATCCAATAGTCGTTTCTCGCCGTCAGGAAACACCTTGATATCCAAGTCATAGTCGATATATTTCAAGGCCTCATCGTCCAGCAAAAAAGGTGAAGCTAGATTACAATAATAGGAAACCCCCTTTTCTCTGATCATTGCTATTACATTGAACCAGTATTTTTTATGAAAATACACAATCGCTGGTTCGCGCGTTACCCATCGGCGTCCGTCAGATTCAGTGACTAATGTGTGATCATTCACGCCGATCATAGAGTGTTCGCTTGTTTTCAATACCATGGTATCTCGCCACGTTCGATGCAATCTGCCGTCGTGCTTGTAACTTTGGATCGTCACAAACTCTCCTTCTTTTGGAACTCCCATAGCAACCCTTCCTTAAGCAGCATTTTGTGCTTTGTGTTTGGGTGTTCATTACACCGACATCATAATTATTATATCAATAAAAATGAGCTTTGCCTAGAAAGGATTCCTATTGTTTCGATTTTTCTCCAACTGTTCCACTAGTTTCATTTGTACCTTCGGAAAAACGACCGAATCAAATGCAGCAGGCTTCAACCACTTCGAAGTTTTGTTCTCGGTAAATTCCTGTTCTGCTTCCTCGGTTGCCCGTCCGTAAAAAAGGAGGACATGCCATTTCAGATGACTAAAGACATGAGTAACTTCTCCTAAATGACGTGTCTGCCAAATAAAAAGTTCCTGCTTTTCGAAGGGAAGCTCTTTTCCGTCTTCTGCTACTAGATCATCAAACAAATCGACTTCCCGTTTTGCTTCCCATCCTTTTTTCAATCGCTCGTACTCCTCTTGTGTCACTTCCACCATTGGAAATGTCCACATATTCGCTAGCAGTTTTTGGCTATCTCTTTCTTCAAAATAATACGCTCCAGAATGATTTTGAAGAGCCGCACTGATATAATAAACGTCTTTTGGCTTTGCTTTTTTTGTTTTTACAGGAAAGCTCGTTTGGATCCCTCGTTTGTTGGCTAAACAAAAGGCTTGGATCGGACAAGCTTCACACTTTGGAGAAGTTGGTGTACAGATAGCTGAGCCTAGATCCATCATTGCTTGGTTGAATTCACCTGGATACGTTTCATCAATGATTTTCCGCATCGCTTCATCAAAGATTTTCCTGCTGGAAGCTTTGGCGATATCTGCTTCAATGCAAAACAATCTGCTGACTACTCGCATCACGTTACCGTCAACTGCAGGTTCTGGAAGTCCAAATGCTATACTTGCTATCGCTCCTGTCGTATAGGGGCCTATCCCTTTCAATGAGCTGATTTCTTCAGGCGTTTGCGGCATTTTTCCGTCAAATTCAGACATGATCTGTTTAGCAGCTGCTTGGATGTTTCGGGCTCTTGAGTAATAACCAAGCCCCTCCCAAGCTTTTAAAAGCTTTTCTTCTGGAGCAGTTGCCAATTCTTCAATTGTAGGAAACCATTCCATGAAGCGATAGAAATAATCGATCACTGTATCTACTCTGGTCTGCTGGAGCATGATTTCAGAGATCCAGATACGATAAGGATCCCGATTGTAGCGCCATGGCAGGTTTCTTTTTTCTTGTTCATACCATTGAATGAACTGATCTTGAAATTCTTTTGTTTCTTCGTCTGTCCATTTTTCCCATTCTTTATTCACTTTCCTCTTCCTTTTCCGTAATGAATCGCTGGATCATATCCAAATCAAATCCTTTTTGATATAAGCTTTGCTTTACTTTTAGGTTTCTTTTTTTAGGTTCAAATCTTGAATTTCTTCGCCATAGTTTATCCCCTTGTTTGACTAAATAATCATATTCTGTTTCCTGGTCTACTTCTTGCGGAAGATCAGCCATCGCTTGTTGGATCACTTCTTGAGAAAAACCTTTTGTCATCAGAGTTTGTTGGATTTTCCGCAATAATTCTTTTTGGCTTTTCCCATGATTTTTTCCAAATATTTTTTCAGCCGTTTGACGTGCATTTTGAACTTGGTCTTCAACTGTATACTGGTCGAGCGCCTGTTCAATAGTCTCTGGTTTTAATCCTTTTTGCTGCATTTGCTGTGACAATTTTTTTGGACCTTTGTCACTTAAGCGCATATTCGTGCGCACATAACTTTCCCCATAGACCAAATCATTGACAAGATCCAATTCTTTTAAGCGGGCTACGATTTTATTTCGATCTTCTTGAAGGATTTCCTTTTCTTTTAAGTATGTTCGGATTTCTTTTTCCGACCGTAACTGATAGCTTAAGTAATTCATTGCTAGCTGAAATCCGAAATCAGCTCCACTGCTCTTCTTGATCTCTTGGATAGTTTCTTCGTCTAATTCCCGTCCTTTTAACAAACGATAGCGTACTAATACATCTTCAGATACTTGTAAAGCTTCTCCTTCAGATAAATCTACGCGATAGAAAGGGCCTTTGCCTTTACTGATTCTCGTAACGGTTAACATAAACATCCTCCTCGAACATATATTCTCTATCATACCATAGAAAATCCCCGTAATCAGGTATTATATGTTAGAATAAACCACAGAAAAAAGAAAAAGGGAGATACTTATGGCAGAAACAATTGTCAAAAATGGACAAACGGTTCCTTTGAAAATCAAGCGTTTAGGCATAAATGGCGAAGGAATTGGTTATTTCAAACGATTGATTATATTTGTTCCGTATGCACTACCAAAAGAAGAAGTACTAGTCAAAATCACGAAAGCAACTCCTCGTTATGCAGAAGGAGAATTAATAAAAGTCAAAAAACCAAGCAAAGATCGCGTAGTGGCGCCATGTCCTGTTTATTATGAATGCGGTGGCTGTCAATTACAACACTTAGCCTATCAAGCACAATTGGATTTTAAAAAGGATCTACTCTTGCAAGCATTGGAAAAATTCAAACCAGCAGGCTTTCGATCCTACCAGTTGTTACCGACGATTGGGATGGATGATCCATGGCATTATAGAAACAAAGCACAATTTCAATTACGAAAAAATAAACAAACGCAAAAGGCCGAAGCTGGTTTATATGAAGCAAACTCGCATCAGTTAGTTCCTATAACAGACTGTTTGGTACAAGAACCCCGAACACAAAAAGTGATGAATACTGTTGTTCAACTATTGAATAAATTTGATGCACCCATCTATGATGAACGGACAAACAGTGGTATTTTCCGCACGATCATGGTCAGAATCGGTGTCAAAACTGGAGAGCTGCAAGTCGTTTTTATTACTCGCAGTAAAAAATTCCCACAAAAAAACGCAATGATTCGTGAAATCAATGAACGCCTGCCCGAAGTTGTTTCGATCATGCAAAATGTCCAAGCACAAAAAACATCCCTCGTGATGGGGGATGAAACGATCCACGTATGGGGAAAAGAAGCCATTGAAGAACAAATCAATGAAGTGACTTTCGATCTTTCTCCTCGCGCCTTCTTTCAGTTGAATCCTCAGCAGACCGAACTGCTTTATGGTGAAGGAATCAAAGCATTAGATGCCCAGCCTGATGAAACAATCGTAGATGCTTATTGCGGAGTTGGTACGATTGGTTTAAGTGTAGCAAAAAAGGTCAAAGAAGTCCGAGGAATGGATACCGTTCCTCAAGCAATCGCTGATGCAAAAAGAAATGCGGAAAGATTAGGGTATCACAATACTCGATATGAAGTCGGTACAGCCGAACAAGTTCTACCTAAATGGTTGAATGAAGGTTTTCAGCCAGATGGTATCATCGTAGATCCGCCACGTACGGGTTTGGATAACGCATTGATTCAATCGTTACTGAAATTTCCGCCAAAAAAACTTGTTTATATCTCCTGTAACGTTTCTACACTTGCCAGAGATCTGGTCCATTTAAGTAAAAAGTTCAATGTTGAATATTTACAGTCTGTTGATATGTTTCCTCAGACTGCACGTTGTGAAGTCGTCGTGAAGATGACGAGACTTGCTGATTAAATGAGAGAAGGCGTGAGCCTGCCGTTCAGCTCCGAGTCACAAGGAACAATTTCAAAAAAGCTTTTCATGTTTGATGACTATTGTCACTTGTGACCGAGGAGTTGGCAGGCGAACACTGCTTATTCAAAAAAAGGGTTGTGACACGTTTTTTGTCACAGCCCTTTTGATTATTATTGGATATTCACGTCAATCACTTGATAGAATGCATTTGTCGTATCACTGATATTCCATACTGCTAAAATCACATTGTATCCTTTGCGGTCTTGAGGAAGTGTGATTGTTTGGTTGACTGTTTTTGGTGGTACGGTTGCTTTGTCGTCTATTTTTGTGATCAATTCAAAATCGCTAAATTTCAAAGGTTGATCAGGGTTCCAATTTGGCTTGGTAATGTAGTAATCCCAAGTACTTGTCCGATGTTGCGCTGTTAAATTCCAAGTAATATTCAATGTTCCTGGATTGACCATATTTTTATGCCATCTGTTAGATGTTTGTTCGTCTAAAGGTTCAAATCCGCTGACTCCTGCACTGGCGATTTTTCCATCAATGAATGTATTTTTGGTAGCTTCGATACTTTGCGGTTCCCATTGTGCTCTTCCGACATTTTGGTTTAGATTCCCTGCTGCTGATGTTCCTAGGTATGCACGACTTCCAGGAGAAGTAATATAACCGTGTGCGAAACCTGGAATGCTGAAACCGAACAACCCTAAACTAACTAACCCGATAAACAATAATGTACTAATCTTTTTCATGTAGAAACCTCCTTCATTTGATACACACATTGTAAACGCTTTATTATATTAGCGCAAACATTATGCTTTTATAATTTTATATTAAAATAAAAAGAAACAGGAGCTAAATAAAACTCCTGTTTACATTTTTTATTTATTTTTCATATATACCTATGAATCAAGAAATCTGTCTCCAAGGTCCCCATTCTCCAGATTCACTTGGATTATTGTTTTGAGTCCAGTACTTAGCTTCATAGATGATGCCTTCGTATACAACACGATCGCCAGCCATATAAACTTTTTCAGGATCCCATACTGGATATTCACTTTCATTGTCCGCTAATGTTGTAAACGTCAATGTTGTTTTATCCGAAATATTACCAGAACGGTCTTCTGCTGTAAGTTCCACTGTATAAGTTGTATTCTCTTTTAAATTCTCAAAAGTATACCGGGTATCTATTGTGCTTCTTTCAACTACTTCTTCGTTTCCAATCAATCGAAGGTTATACTTTTCAATAAAATCATTATCTGTCGCAGGCGACCAACTTAGCGCAGCACGCCTAGAGGTCACCAATTCTGCTTTAAAATTTTCTGGAATAGTTGGTTTTTCTTTGTCTTCTGGAAGAGGTGTGTCATCTGTAAAACGTTGTGCCACATTTAAAAATTCATACCGATTATTGACTTGTCCTTGTCCTCCATCGACCTTTGAATCTCGATTCATTGACCAGTAGGAAACCATCCCAATATTTCGTTCTTTTGCATGCTGAACGACTCGATTGAACATCGTTGCTGTAAAGTATGGATGAGCTTCGCTTTCAAATCCGATTGATGGAGTGGTTCCTAATTTAGCATATGCTTGTTCTGTCGTCAAAGTCGTTCCCATAAATCTTTGATAATACTCTTTTAACTGCACCATTGTATTATCCACAGCATCAAGCGACCCTTGGGCATAATCTGGTACACTGCTTCCGTAACACATCGTCATTAGATTGATATTTGTCAAATCCACTCCTGCCTCCAGATAAGCTTGTAACACTGCTAATCCGGTCGAAATCAGGCCAGTATCCATGACTGGCAAGGTCAACGTTACTTCTACACCAGTTGCTTCTTGAACTTTCTTTACCGCTTTTGCATTTGCCAAATTCTCTTCATATCCCATCGCAGCGGCTTCGACATCATAGTCTACACGTGTCAATCCATAGCCTTGGATAACTTCCATATAGGCATCATATAAAAGTGCTTGATTTTGAGTGACCTCCCAAAATGCTCCTGAATTCAGTCCGCCAAACGAAACAGCTACATCTCCGCCATTTTGACGTAATTCCCGGATAGATTTTTTGATTCCTTCATACTGCCATTCGTCATTATCAATCTCACTTAGACCATTAAAACCACCCCAAGCCCAATCAATTCGACCATTTCTAATACCTCTCGCCTGTAAAAAACCTAATTTAAAAAATTTCTGTCCTGTTTGTTGAGCAACAGCTGCTAAGTTCAATGCCCCATTATTAGATAGTTCTTCATCAGAAGAATAAGCAGTTATATCCACATAAGGAGCAACTACTTGTTTTGGCCACTCAATTCCTTGTCCTACTCCAAAATCGGGATTAGTCACTACTGTTTGTTCGATTGCAGATGATTCTTGTACTTGAATCAGCAATGCAGGAGAAAAAAGCATCGTGCTGAGTGCCGCCCCAGTAAGTACTTTGCGTAAACCTCTTTTCATATTTATCAACCTTCCTATGTATAATTTTTTACTTCAGCCAAGCTTTTATGTAATCGATTACAATATAGATTGTAACAGAAGTTAATAAGAAAATAACGAATTGTAAAAAACATGAGAATTATTTAATACGATCTTTTTCAAATTCATGATTCATATAAACAAATTTTTAACTTTTTTAAATAACAATATTTCTCCATTATTCTTACTTCACAAACTAAATACAGGTATTGCTGTGATTCTTCATGTAAAATATTATTATAGAAAGGAGTTAATAGAATGAAGATGATAAAAGATATTCGTTTTTGGGTTTGTGTTATAGGAATTGTCATATTAGGCTTTTTATCAGGATTGCTTAGCGGAAATCCTGGAGAATATTACTATTCTTTACAACTTCCGCCATTTGCACCACCTAGTTGGATATTTGGACCAATGTGGACCTTATTGTATATTTTGATGGGTATTTCTCTTTATTTGTTGCTTAATCACAACAACAAAAAACAGCGAAACAACCTTGTAGGTCTTTTTGTGATTCAGTTCATTTTTAATTTCATATGGACTGCTCTATTTTTTAATTTAAGAAATATCTTCGTTGCAGCAATCGATATTACACTTTTGGTTATTTTCTTGTCAGTGCTTATGTATCAATTATGGCTACATCATCGCCTAGTCATGTGGCTCATGATTCCTTATTATTTATGGGTTCTATTCGCAACTCTACTGAATTATTCGATTTATTTTTTAAACTAAGTGCTAATAAATGAAAACTTGTTAAAAAGTATATTTAACACATAGAAAGAGTGCCACCTAAGTTAGATTTTATTGTCTAATTTAGGTGGCACTCTTTATTAACCAAACTATTTTTTTCTAGTACCCACTTGTTGTTCCATACTCATTATTCTGGTCATAACCATAACCATTTTGTTCCTGTCCAGCATAAGGATCATAACTTTGAGTATCTTGACTTGGTGTATAGTACTGACTTGTATCTTCTGTTTGCTGATAATAGGTATTCGGATCTTGGTACTGATCATAGGTGTTTTCTGAATAGGAAGAATAATCAGTGTATCCTTCACTATTCGATCCATCACCGGTTGTCGAATCGGCATCTTCCGAATCATCAAAGAACATCATTGAAGCATTCTCATTTTTCAAATTAGGTAATGTGTCACTTGTTTTGATATTTAATTGTTTCTTCAGTTCATTTTGAATCGAAAGAAGATCGTTTTGTCCTAAAATCTGATAGTAGACTTCATTGATCATTTGACCCTCACCTTGCAACTGGTCTTGTTTGATCGTTTCGAATGCTGCCGTGTAATTCGTTGCTACATCAAGCATGTCATCCCAATTCAAGTCCGTTGTCACATTGTTTTCGACTGCTTTTAAAATTTTTCTATAATTGCTTACGCCATCTAAACTTAAAACTTTATTGACGATTTTCGTCACTACTTCCCGCTGACGACGTTGTCGCCCGATATCTCCTTCTGGATCTTCGTGTCGCATTCGGGAATAGGCTAATCCTTTTTCTCCATCCAATGTTTGTTCACCTACTGGTACATGGACACCATCCAACGTAAAGTCGATTTTATTATTCACTTTGATGCCGCCGACCGCATTGATCAAATCTTCCATACCGTCCAAATTGATGGTTACATAATGATCAATAGGAATATCAAGCAGTTGTTCAATTGAATCCATGGCCATTTCGACGCCGCCAAATGCATAGGCATGATTTAATTTATCTACCGTTCCATACCCTACGATATTCGTATAAATATCTCGGTCCAAACTGATAATCGTTGATTTTTTTTGTTTCGGATTAACGGTTACTACCATCATCGTATCAGAACGCCCTTGTTCTGTTCTTCCTAATCCACCGGTATCTAAACCTAATAGCAAAACCGAAAACGGTTCTTTGTCATCAATACTTACTTTCTCAGAACGTTTGGAAGATATTCGATTAGAGTTTTTAGATATTTTGTTTACTGTTTGGCTCGCTTCTCCCATAAATCTGATACCGTATGCTGATAATCCGGCTATCAGCAAAACGAGTATACCTAATAAGGTTAATAGAACTTTTTGCCATCGCTTCATAGTACACCTCTGTCTCACATTTTCTAAAATATTGTCTCATACAACTGTTCAATCAGCAAATTCACTTTTTAATCATAAGAAAACTTTAAAAAATAATTCTTGTATAATAACCGTTCTTTTAAAAATTTTCTCAAAATTCTTAACTATCATACCACACCACGAAAAAGTTCGAAAGCCCGAATATACGCAGTTTACAACCGTTTTATCTTTTTTTATGCATTTTTTGCTAGAAAAATTGAACAACCAGGTATTTCACAAAAATAGGAGTGTGACATCGACCTGCCACACTCCTTTCCCGTCATTTTAACGATTCCTCTTTACTCTGTTCAGACTAACATGGCGTTTCCCTAATACCTTCTATAAAGTCTGACTTTTCATATTATGCTTGTTTCCGATCTGACGCACATATTTGCCGATTTCATGAAAATCACTTCCAGTAACTGATCCTTTTGCTAAAACTAAACTGTCTTCTATTAGTTTTGTTTCCAGATCATTGCATAATTCCTGAAGTGAATCGAACCATTGAAGCCGATCATCTGTTTTCTGTCCTTCTTCAAAAAGCAATTTAAAATGTTCCCCATAACCATAAATATGCGTGGCAGCCGATTGGTTTAACTCCTCTTGTACAAAGCGGTGGATTTGCTTTGTTGAATCGCCTAAATCAGCGATTTGTCCAAGTATCAAGACTTTATTTCCTTTATAAAATGGTTGTATCCCATCAAAGTAATTGATTGCATTTTTCATGGAAGGCAATGAAGCGTTATGCGTATCATCAATAAAGGTGAAGTCTGTCCCTGTTTCTGATGTATAAATCGTACGTTCCAATATCTTAGGTAGTGGTTTGAATGTCTCAAATTTTTTTATATATGGAGAGATCTCTTTTTTCAGTTCTTTTGCTACAATCAACGCAGCCAATGAATTAGCGATCATCCCTTCTGAAGAAACTGCAAGTTTCAATAAAATATCTTCTCCGAAAAAAGAAACTAGGACTTCGCAATATTCTCTTTTTTGTGAGATTTGTTTCACAAAAACATCTCTTGAAGCATCATGTAATGAATAGACCACTATTTTGCTGGTTCTTTTCTCAGCAGCGCTTACTAAAATTGAAAATTCTTCTTTTCCTATATCTCCATTGATGATGGCGATTCCATCTTGTTTCAGGCCTTCGAAAATTTTTGCTTTATGCACTGCTACTCCTTTTGTATCTTTTAAAGAACTAAGATGTGCTTCTCCAATCGAAGTCACAATAGCAATATCTGGTTGTATCAAATTAGACATCGACCCTGTATCATATGAATTCAAAGCATTGACAGAAACTTCAAGATTCAAGACATCAGGATTAGAAAGTAATTTACTCATGTATAATGGAACAGCAAACCGAACGTTGTGGTTTCCCCTGTTTTCCAAAACTTTCTCTTCTTGAAGCAAATGAGTGATCATCATTCGCGTAGAAGTCTTCCCTGCTGACCCGGTAATCGCAACAACCGGATTTACAAAACAGGACCGCAATTTCGCGGATAATTCCAATAAAAATTTCCAACTGTCTTCTACGATGAACTGTGGTGTCGTCACTGACGGATCCATGATTGGTTTTTCAGTAACGATCACACCAAACCAATTTTCTTTTCCGATGATTTGTTCATTTCCATCTCGCCATTTCACGACCTTTCGATTGACGTAACTCCTTCTTTCTGGCGAAACACAAACAAACATCGTATCAGAATAATCCATGTTTCGTTTTAAGTGGCCTGAGAAATATTCAACGTCTTGGATATTTCTATCTAAATCTCCATATTTCTTTAAATAATGGCCATCCATATCAACTAATAATGAATGTATAGAAGTCATAATTCTCCTCCTGTTTTTCTTGTTTTTTCTATATGGCTTACCACCTGCCTCTTCTTGGCCTTGCTTGGTTTACATATCTGGAGGCATTCGGTTCGATCCTTTTCGGAGAATCATCTTGATCCACTTCCCAAGGATACAACCCTTCTTCATTTTTCTTATATTGACTTAAATCTGATTCTTTCAGATTATTTTTTTGATCATTTTTCCGACGTATTTTAAGCCCTAAATAGAAAACACCAAATGCAGCTAATGCAGCAAAGCGAATGAATCCAACCATTCTTCTCACTCCTTCTTTTGATCATACATTCGATAGTTAATCAATCCTGATAAAAAGTGCTCTGCATCATCGATCCTCATACGAAAACGATCATGACGTGCAAAAAAGCCATATTTTATTGTTTCTGGTTCTTTGAAGAATTGAGCAAATTCAGGGAACATGACCCCAGTAGTAATCTCATGTCTCACCCTTTTTTTCATTACTGTATTTATTCTTTCTTTTACCTTATAGAAGTCAGTTTCTTCAGCAAAAATCGTTTTTCTCCACGTGCTGAACTCCAATTTTCTCATCATTTTTGAAGCAGCGACAAGCAATTCCAGCATCGTAGGATAAGCAGTATCTCTTTTATCAATAAAGTCGATATTATCTAACGCATTTTTTATACCGAAGCGATAATATTCTTCTGTCTGGCTATGTTTCAGCATTTCATTGGTCGCATAACTTAACCAATGATCATGATACTTTTGATAGTCGTTCGCTACGAACTGGTCCATCAAACCTTGACATATAGCAAAAACTTCTTTATTGCCTAAAATCTCATATGCTCGAAGCAAAGAGAATAAAATTTCACCATCATAATAAATGATCCGAAATTTTTCTTTCGTTTCTAGTTGTGCATTAAGTACATGAATCGTTCGATGCTCATTTGTTAAAAATTTAGCGGAAACAGTTTCTATCAGACGATTTAGGATTGGAACGTATTGTTCATCACCTGTTTGTTGGATGTATTTTGAAAAAGCTAAGATTGCTGTAGCCTGTGCTCCTAGCTTATATTCAATCTCTGTGTTTAAATAATCCTTGATAAAAAAATAACCGTCAGTCTCCGAAGTCAGATTTTCAATCCCCCAAGATAAACCTTTTTCAACATCTAAGAGCATTTTTTCATCTGAAAAGTATTCTGCTGCTTCGGCTAACGCATATAAAGACGAAAAGTGTCTCACGGAATTGTAACCTTTAAGCAGTTGATTATAACAAGGATAATATCCGTAAATAAATTTCCCTGTAGCAGTTAGCTGGTTTTGTAGATACATACTTCCTTTTTCGATCACTAAATTTGTTATTTCTGATAAATTTTCATATGAAACTTCCCGTAAGTAATTTCCATTACCGTAATCTTTCAAAGGATAAATATGACCGTCTTCAAAATAAAAAGATTTTGTTTTAAAATAATAGAACGCAGAACGCTCCAAGTAGCTGAGATCTGTCTCTTCACGACCATACTTGCGTTTCACATAACTGCGGTAATTTTGAGCGTCGATTCTTAAATCAGGAAGATTCTTCCCAACTTTATGTGTTTTACTAGGTTTGATGATCGCATTTGCTACCAGTTCTTCTTTTAAAAAACTTCTTTTTTCTCAACCCATCGATTCTCACATTGAAATCAATGTAATTATTTCTTCTGATTTTTTTTAAGCGCTGTATAAACTGTTCATAGTTGGTTTTTTCTTCTTCAATAGCAATATCAATTCTTAAATAAGTCGTCTGATCCAGCTTATTGACATGGTAAGCTGTCAAAAAATTCCGCCAAATCATATCAAAATTACTGCCGTAGAATTCAAAGATCTTTCCTCTATTCGTAAAATCTCCTGTAGAGACGATCAACAATTGTTTTGATACATTTGTTTCAATTGTTTCTATCATTTCTTTGATTGCTGGCAAATAGCTTTCTTTTGTCTTAACTAGCACTCAATCACCTCATATTAAAAAGAAGTTGCGGCAAACAAAATCTGAACATCCGTTTTTATCAAAAAATCATAGATACGGAACTGCTTGCCGCAACGGCTTCTTTCTTAATTATTCATTGTTATCTGTTTTTTTATTTTTTTTGATTTTCCAAATTCCTAAACCAGATAGTGTAGACAGAGCTGCTCCTAACCAAGAAAGTGAACTATGAAGTGTCTCAGCAGTTTTTGGCAAGGATTTCGGTGTAGAACCACCTGTAGTACTTGGTTTTGGTGTATTTGAATGACCATGTCTTATTGGCATCTGGCCTGGATCTCGATCATGAGAATGTATGTCTCCCATTGGATGATTAACATCAGCGTCAGCATCGGCGTCAGCATCCGCATCGGCGTCAGCGTCGGCGTCAGCATCGGCATCGGCATCCGCGTCGGCATCTGCATCTGCATCGGCATCCGCGTCAGCATCCGCATCCGCATCCGCGTCAGCATCCGCATCGGCATCCGCGTCAGCGTCCGCATCTGCATCGGCATCCGCGTCAGCATCAGCATCGGCATCGGCATCTGCGTCGGCATCCGCGTCCGCATCAGCGTCAGCATCGGCATCCGCGTCAGCATCAGCATCCGCATCCGCGTCAGCATCGGCATCAGCGTCGGCATCTGCATCAGCGTCGGCATCAGCATCCGCGTCAGCATCGGCATCCGCATCGGCATCA
>NZ_KV817761.1:124979-125189 GCF_001814765.1 Enterococcus sp. HMSC061C05 | reverse complement strand
CGCATCGGCATCCGCGTCGGCATCAGCATCGGCATCAGCATCAGCATCAGCATCGGCGTCGGCATCAGCATCAGCATCAGCATCAGCATCGGCATCAGCATCAGCATCGGCATCAGCGTCAGCATCGGCATCCGCATCGGCATCAGCATCGGCATCAGCGTCTGCGTCAGCATCAGCATCCGCATCGGCATCCGCGTCGGCATCAGCATC
>NZ_KV817761.1:0-124879 GCF_001814765.1 Enterococcus sp. HMSC061C05 | reverse complement strand
GGCATCAGCATCAGCATCGGCATCAGCGTCCGCATCTCCTTCATCATCATCTGGAATAATTGCTGCTGTTGGCGCACTTGCTACACCATTTTCATCATAAGCAATCAATTGGATCTGTTCTAAGGGCACAACATCTTCTGCCGAGACTGGAATAGCAAAATTACCATTTTCATCTGCTTGTCCCTCTGCAATCATATTTCCTTCGTCATCATAAATACGAACTGTGGCATTGGGATCTGCCATCCCAGTCACCTCATAACCATCAGTAGAATTACCTGTAACTTCTACGTTATAAGGAGCAGTGACTTCTTCAGCTGCATAAAACACTGGAGAATAGCCATCAACATTCGAAGCAATAGAGATCGATAGAATGTCTGATTTAAGAATGGTACCGATAAATCCTGCTTCATAAGGAACAGTCATGTCGACACCTGCATTTGTTAAGTCTGCATAAGTAGGATCTTGGATCGTTGTCGGTATAGTAACAGTCGTTTCACCCAAAATACTTGCATCAGCAAGATTACCAAGGAAAGAAGAACCGACATTCACCAATGCCAAAGCGGTATTAAACGTAAGATTGAACGCTGGCTTGACTGTAACTGCTAAAGCAGTATTGATTGTTCCGGCCGCTGCATCTCCAAGAAGCCCTCCAGTTGAAGTTGCCTCGATTGCTTGAACTGCATTATTGATTCCGCTCAATATATTACTTAAATTTTCTCGTATCACGGTTTCCAAGGCACCGTCTAGCTCTCCGTAGATGTATTCATCCCCTTGCATTTGAAGCTGCAATTCTACTTCAGCAGAAGTCAGTGTACTTAAATTATTCAATAAAGCAAGTTGTTCATAAACTTCCGAAAGATTCACTGTAGCTAAAGGATTCAAATTAATCAAACCTTCTACTGCTCCTACCAAAGTAGTCACCGCTCCATCTACAATATTTAATAGAGGTGCTAAACTATTTCCTGGAAGCAAAATATCTGTGTAGAAAGTACCCGTTCCATTCGGAGTGACCAATCCTTGCATTTCTTCTGGAATAGCTAAGACAGCACGACGCGTTCCATTAATCACGCTAACATCAATACCACTATTCGCTGATATAACAAAATCAACATCCCGACTCGCCCCCTGAAGAAGAAATGGGGCAGCAGCTGTAGTCCCACTAGTATTCGTTGTACTTAAATTGTTAAACAGTTGCCCACTGATTACATCTGCATGTACTTGTTGAGAACCAATAGTAAATAATGGCGTAGCCATTGAGATTGGTGTGATCCCTAACATCACGCCAGCTGCAATGGATGTACCGGCAAGCAAGATTTTTTTCGATCTACTTTTTGCCCGTGCCTTCTGGTTCATACTTTTTTTATAATCCTTTTTCATTTTTTCCTCCTGTCACCCTTCTATCGTTCATCCCCAAATTTTTGATCGTTATAAAAAAGAAAAGATTACAACACCCCTTAGCTATCATTTTTTAATCAAAAAGATATCTTTTTGTGCAGATTTTGTTTTCAACTTAAGTCAGAGGAAGTTTAACAACATCTCAATGATAAATCTATTATTAAGTTTTAATCTTTTTTTAAATAACTATCCAGTTTTCACGAAAATAAAGTACAAAATAATCGATTTTCTATTTTTAGTATAAAATTATGCTTTTTTTATGAGATGAATTATAATGAAATTAAGCATAAAAGAATAAAAAATATTTTTATCTTTTTTGAAGTAAATTTATTCACAAATAAATAAAATAACGAGAAAATTAACCTTTTGTCTATCAAACTAAAGGTATAGCTTTTCATATAACAAACTTTTTTTATTATAAATTGTTTTTTATTCATACATTTTTTGATAAAAATAACATTATTTTTTAATATCAAGATAACTTAAGTACTAATTATTGATTGGAGGAATTAAAATTCATGGATTTTTATTCATTATTGGAAAAGACCACACGTTTGCAGATTACTATTCTTGATACCATCTATCATTCCAATAAAATTTGGTCTATCGAACAATTAGCTGAATTCACTGCTTGTGACAAACGTTCTGTACAAAATTATTGTGAACAAGTACGTACCCTCTCCATTAGCGATCAGTTCAGAAAGGAAGGGCGTAATTATTTATTTTTAGGTACCAATTCGGATTTTCAAGAATTGATTCTTTCCATTTTGAAGCGCTCGCCTATTTTTCATCTATTGAAAAATTTATGCCTTGACTCGAAAGTAACGATTGCGGAATTCTCTGAGGATAATAATATCAGTGAATCCATCCTTCGGCGGCACATTACTCGCATCAATCAGATACTAAAAAAATATCAACTGCAGATCAAAACAAAAAAAGGCGAGATGTATTTCAAAGGAAGTGAGATGCAAATTCGTTATTTGATTTATTTGATACTATGGCCATCCTATCGCAGTGTTGAATGGCCTTTTGCTTCAATAGATTTTCATCAATTATTCTCAGAAGTGGAGGATTCTTTTGCCATTGTCCATCAAAAACCAAATAAGATAAAAATGATCGAATGGTCCTTTATACTAGCTGTTACTTATCTTCGTTCTCAACAAGGACACGTTATTCCAGCAAAAGAATTACCTGATTTTTCACTTGACCTTTGGAATGGCTTTGAAAAAATGGCTGAAGAGTTAACAACGAATTATAACCGTATGCGTTTCAGTCTGACAGATAGCATGTTCTTGTTTCTTTGGATGCAATCTCGGGCTGCTTTTTATTTGAAAGAGGACTATCTGCAAACTGCTTTGCGTATCCATACAAAAATTGCGACCCCTGTAAAACAACTGCAGACTAGTTTTTATTCTTATATTCATTCCAATCGATTTAAGTCTGCCCAACTCCATTCAAAAAAGTCGCTGTTGAACAGTACACTGCTCGCAAATGGGATGCATGGATTGCTATTTCCTCAATTTTCGATCGTCAAACATGAAATTACCTCTTTTATCGAGATGAGTTATCCGGCATTCCACCGAGAAATCAACCGATTGACGGAACAATTTAAAAACGAATCTGAGGAACTTGATTGGTTGCATTCTTGGAATTTAGCAGAAGCGTTCATGTTGATCATTTCTCCTACTTACTTTAATAAAGAAATCAAAATCAAATTTGAGAGTGACCTTCCGATTGGTTTGGAGTTAGCATATATGGAAATTCTTCAAGAACAGCTGAGTATGTATTTAAATGTTGTGTTTACTAATGACCTTTTATTCAAGCCGGAATTGATCATCCGAACAACTGATACTTCTTTAAAAACCGTTACTTATGAAGAAGATGTACCTTGCTTGACAATTAGTTATGAAATGTCTAGTGAACAAATCTATTTACTTAGTCAAGAAATCAAAAAACTTCTTGAATAGACAAAAAGACACGACTCCCTAAGAAGTCGTGTCTTTATCCAACAAATTATTATAATTTAGTCACTTCAGCAGCTTGAGGACCGCGCGCACCTTCAACAATCGTAAATTCTACTTCTTGGCCTTCTTCTAGGCTCTTGAAGCCGTCTCCTTGAATTGCTGAGAAATGAACAAATACGTCATCTCCGCCATCTACTGTAATAAACCCAAATCCTTTTTCATTGTTGAACCATTTAACTGTTCCGTGTTCCATAAA
Source organism: Enterococcus sp. HMSC061C05 (assembly GCF_001814765.1). Classification (NCBI taxonomy): domain Bacteria; kingdom Bacillati; phylum Bacillota; class Bacilli; order Lactobacillales; family Enterococcaceae; genus Enterococcus; species Enterococcus sp. HMSC061C05. The sequence continues at coordinate 121,264 of NZ_KV817761.1, read as the reverse complement.
TGTATAGCCTCCAAAAAAGTTCTTGCAAGTAACCTTGCAAGAACATTATACCCAATTTAGAAAACGCTCGCAAGCTTTCGCTCGTTTATTTTCCAAATTATTTTTAAGACTGATATGATGGAGAAAATAGTTATTTTGCTGCTTCGAAACGTTTGTTTACTTCGTCCCAATTAATAACATTCCAAAATGCTGCAATGTAGTCTGGACGTACATTTTTATATTTCAAATAGTAAGCATGTTCCCAAACATCTAAACCTAGAATTGGTGTCTTACCTTCCATCAAAGGAGAATCTTGATTGGCAGTAGAGGTAATAGCTAATTTCCCATTCTCCATTACAAGCCAAGCCCAACCAGAACCAAAACGTCCAGCTGCTGCTTTTTTGAATTCTTCTTTAAAAGAAGAAAAATCGCCAAAAGCTTCATTAATTGCTTCTTTTATTGCCCCAGTAGGTTCACCACCCGCATTCGGTGCCATGATTTCCCAGAAAAATGAATGGTTAGCATGTCCACCACCATTGTTGCGTACAGCTGTTTTGATATCTGTTGGAACAGCATCCATATCAGATAATAATTCTTCTATTGTTTTTTCGCCTAATTCTGGATATTTTTCGATTGCTGCATTTAAATTCGTTACGTAAGTATTGTGATGCTTGTCATGATGCAGGTGCATCGTTTCTTCATCAATATAAGGTTCCAATGCGTCATATGCATAAGGTAAATCTGGTAATGTGTAAGTCATAAAAAAATTCCTCCTCAATGTTTTCTTTATAATGTCTACATTACAAAGAGTAACAAAGAGAAGGAAATTCTTCAATAGTTATGCCTAGTCGTCTTTTTCTCCTTGGCCTACTTCTTCTTCAAAAACCTCAGTTTCTTTGAAAATGAACAACTTGCTGAAAATGTAATTAGCTAGGATAACAATAATTTGAGTGATAATTTTTGCTACATATTCATTGCTGTTCATGACATTGATTAATAACACCATTGCTCCCATGTCCAACCCATAAGAAAGGATGCGGTAAAAGAAGAACTTACCACATTCAATAAGTGCATGTGTAAAATTCGGTGATTTTGAATGGAATACCCAAAGTTTGTTCGTCACAAAAGCAAACAATACAGAACAAAACCATGAAATAGAATTGGACAGAGCCATACTTAAATCAAAATATTGGCGTGCGAGGGCAAAACTAACAAAGTTCACAATCGTAGCCAAACCACCAAAAAAGAGATAAACCAGTATCTCCCAATATCCCTTTGCTTCTAAATATCCTTTTATTTGTCGATACTGCTTCATGAGCCAACCTACCTTATTAGAAATTCTTATTTATCATACTCTATTTTTCAGTAACTTTCATCTTTATTTAAAAAAATTAATTTTTTTTGGTCTTTTACATGTGTCTCTGCTTGGATCGTTACATGTGTAATCCCATACTTTAATTTTAATAAAGAAGTTATACGCGGATATACCTTTTCAATCTCGCTTAGCAGCTGATCTTCAAAATCAATATGTCCGTCGAAAATAATAATCTTTTCGCTATACTGCCAAATATGGACATGATGAACATCTTTTACCCCTTCGATTGCTTTGATTTCTTGCTCCATTTTTTCATAGTCGATTGTAGGCGCACTTTGTATCAAAATAGCCGCAGCTTTTTTAATCACTATTATCGCTTCTAACAATATATATATCGAAATGATCAATGTAATAACTGGATCAATCCAATAGATACCGAAAAATCGAATCAAAACTGCTCCGATAATCACACTTATCGAAGACAGTGTATCGCTTAACAAATGCAGATAACTAGATTTTATATTCAAACTTTCGTCTGCTTCTTGTCTCAACAATAACGTCGAAAACAAATTCGCGAGCAATCCGATAACTGCTACTATCAGCATCAAATGACTATTTATCTTTTCAGGGGAATTGAACCGTTTGAATGCTTCAGCAGCTAAAAACAAGGATAATATGATCAGTATGAATGAGTTGATGAACGCACTCAATATTTCTAAACGCTGGTAGCCATACGTATGCTTTTCATTTGCTTCTTTTTGGGCCATTTTTTGTGCTCCATAAGAAAAAATGATTGCTAATGTATCACTAAGGTTATGAAAAGCATCTGAAACAAGAGACAAACTTCCCGACGCAATCCCTCCAATAAATTCTGATAAAGTGATCACCGCATTCAGCACCACTACCCCAAATAGCTTTTTTGATGATCTCTGTGGCTGTGTATGCACGATTCGTTCCTCCATTTTATTTGTATTGGATAATCTTAAATCAAGAATAACATTTTTTTGATATTTCACCAATCATTCAGATGTTTCCTTAAAGCACTTGTATTTCACTTGATACTTCGCTAGAATTGCAAGTGATGACACTACTAGATGAGGAGTACTTATGACAACAAAACAATTAATTATCAGTTCCTTTATACGATTCAAAGACCTTAAGGAGGCGAGAAACGTTCCATTTTGGAAAGCTATTGTCTATCTTCTGGTTTTGAGTGTAATTATGGCTCTGCCAATCTCTTTTCAAGTTTTTCAAGTCTTAAATAACATTCAATTGGACGGACAAAAGATTGCTACCCGCATTCCTGATTTTACAGTCCAAAGCGGACAGCTTCAAACAAAAGAAAAAGAAGGTTTCATTTACCAAACAAACTCCATTATCTTTACATTTGATCCAGAGGGAAAACGTACAGAACAAGACATCTCTACTGATTTGATGGGAAATTTCGTTAGTGTCGGGATGTTAAAAGACAAACTTATCATTGCTCTTCCCAATACAGGCACTACCTCTGCTTTATTGAATAATAATCAGTTAGAACTTCCCTACACCAATGAATCTTTAAAAAATTTAACAGGTAAGCAGCTTCGATCCTTCTTAAGTGAAGCATCTATACCGATTTGGGTAAAAGCCCTGACCTTTCTATTTTCGATTTATCCTAGTTTCTTGAATCTGCTGATCACTTTACTATTTGCCAATGTCGCTGCTTTTCTCTATGCACGCTTTCGACTAACAAAAGCTACTTTCCTTGATTGCTTGAAGACATTGATTTATTCAATCTCGTTACCGACTATCATTGCAACACTCTTGATGATCTTTCTCCCTTCTTTTGACACTAGTGCATTTATTGCTTTTGCAGGTATCTTTATTTTTGCTCAAGCTGTCAAAGGATGGTCAAAAATATCGATCAGTTAGAAATACAGACAACTTATTATTTCAACTTCAATAAACTCTTTTAGAGGTTGTGGCAGAAGCTACTTCTGGAACACCGTTTATTCGGAAAAAGAGTTGTGACACATCTTTTGTCACAACTCTTTTTTATTTATACAATATTAATTTCTAAAAAAGCATGGCACTTCAAAGTTCTTCTTATATGCGCTACACTTAAAGTAAAGAAAGGCGGGTAATCAACTATGTCAGAAAGAATCATTTACGCAGATCGTCCATTTCGTGACGAATTTATCGAAGAAATCCATACTATAGCGCCTGGTTATGTCTTCAAGACAGAATTACAACCAGAAGATCTACCAAATGTAGAAATCAGTTTGGGTTGGAACTCAAACTATCAAGAAAAACTATTAGCCTCTTCTAACTTGAAATGGGTACAGTCTATCTCAGCGGGAGTTGATCAACTCCCACTTGAAGCATTTTCAAAAAAACATATCTTACTTTCAAATGGAAGTGGTATCCACAGTGAATCGATCACCGAGCACGTATTAGGAATCATTCTAGGTTATTCTCGCGGTCTTTTCCAAGCACAAAGGGCACAGAGTGAAATGAAATGGTTAGGTTCCTCAATCCATTACCAACCTATCCAAGGGAAAAAAATATTAATCATTGGAACTGGCCATATTGGAAAAATGATTGCAAAGAAAGTCAAAGCATTGGATATGATTTGCTATGGAATCAATACATCCGGTCATCCAGCAGAAGGAATGGAAAAAACCTTTTCTTTAAAGCAACTTCAGGAAGTTCTTCCTGAAGTAGATTTCGTCGTCAATATCTTACCTCTAACGGAGGAAACAACTGGACTCTTTGATCAACACATATTTGAACACTTTGATTCAAAAGCTGTATTTATCAATGTCGGTCGTGGCGCTTCTGTTAAAACGCAAGATTTGATACAAGCATTAAACAAGCAGCAACTTTCCTTTGCAGCATTAGACGTTTTTGAGGAGGAGCCTCTACCACAAAATCATCCTCTTTGGAAAATGGACAATGTACTGATCACGTCCCATATTGCAGGTTTGACACCTGATTTTCAAAAGAAATTAATGTCTATTTTTTTAACTAATCTAAAAAGCTACCTTGCTACTCATGACCTTCAAACCAATCAAGTCAAATTGTCTGCAGGATATTGATAGCTGAATCAGCCTATTTTAAGCAAGAGGGTGTGACAACTTGTCACACCCTCTTGCTTCTATTGTTTTTTAAAGTGATAGGTTGGTTCTTCTAGTTTTGGATCATAATCTACAAGTAAATCATATCCTTTAAAAAACCATTCATCTGCATCCTCAATAAAAAACAGTGTCCCATCTATTTCCACTTTCTTGACAGGATGTTCAGGCTGTTCCACTGACATCCCAATCGAAAAACCATCATGAACTTCTGTTTTGCCGTAGACTTTTCCAAAAAAACGTATTCCGTAAGTTTCTGGCAGATCGATTTCTGATTCAAACCATTTTTGTGCTTTTGGCGTTACTGTTAATTCCATCCTAACAACCTGCTTTCTATTGATTCATCTTATCGTCTAAAATATCCACATCGCCTGTCTCACCAATTACTAGCAGATTATCGTTTTCACGAACATATTCATCTGCTGCAGGTGAAGCGATCACCGTTTGATCTACTCTGCGAATTGCAACTACTGTTAAGTCAAAACGTTGTCTGAAATTTAATTCAGATAATGTTTTATTGAAAAATCTAGGATTGGATACTCGGATTTCTGCTAAAGAATATTTATCTGACAACTCTAGGTAATCTAAAATATTCTTTGATACTAAATTGTGCGCAATCCGTATTCCCATGTCTCGCTCGGGATGGACGACGCGATCAGCTCCGATCTTTTCAAGTACTCTGGCATGATACTCATTTTGGGCTTTTGCTAAAATATTTGGTACGCCCATTTCCTTTACCATCAGAGTAACTAAGATACTCGCTTGAATATCTTCTCCAATAGCGACAATTACATGATCGAAATTTCTTATGCCTAATGATCGAAGTGTCATTTCATCTTGTGCATTTGCTACAACAGCATGAGTGGCTATATTCATATATTCATTGACCCGATCTTCATTACTATCAATAGCCAGTACTTCTTGACCAGCTTCGATCAGTGTTCGGCAGATACTTCCGCCAAATCGTCCAAGACCTACAATTGCAAAATTTTGTTTCACCGTTTTCCTCCTTTAGTATCTTCTTTTCTCAGTATAACAAAGCCTTTACAAAAACAAAAGCAAGCATTCTTTTGCGGAAAAAGAGGTTGTAAAAGAGACGTTCAACCTTGAGCGACGACAAAATCGCGCCTTATTACCGATAGCAGTCTCTTGAATACCGTTTATTCGGAAAAAGGGACTGCGACACGACTTTTGTCACAGTCCCAAACTTTCCCCACTATCTTTCTTGTATAGTTTGTTTCACTATAATTTTTCGCCAGTCACACTCTCTACAATTCCTTTGGCGATCATGTCGATATTATTTCGGATATTTGCTACATCATTTGTATTCGTTATGAAGCCTAACTCAGCTAAACGGTAAGGTATCCCTCTTGATTGCAATACATTCATGTTTAGTAAGTCGGCTCGCAGATTGATCCCTCCTGTGTTTTGTACCGATCCCCAAAGACCTACATAATTTCGTATGACGTTGGCGATTGCATAATTTTGTGCAGTCAATGAGTTCCCATTACGATGAGCGATTACATGACCGCCCGTGCTAACCCCAATGACGCCACTGTCTAAATGAAATTCTGATACAGAAGAAAATGAACTGCTAATCGTATATGCACCTTGCATACGTTGAGAATCTTGATACATATCTGCAGCTGTATTATAAAAAGTGATCCGATTCCTCGTTAAACGAGCAGCCCATCTTTGTAAATGAGGCATCAATTCTCCTCTAGTAAAATCACGCTCATTCACACCATTATAAGAAGCTCCAGGATCATTGACTCCATGTCCCATCACAAATAGATGATTAATAGATGTCTGATAAGGATTCGTCGTTGGTCCAGGGGCTGCTGCACCTTTTTTGACAATTACGACTTGTATTGCTTCCATTGGCAAATTCAATCTAGATGTTCCAGCATATTGATCATTTTTTGCCCAATCTAACCAGCCAAGACGTGCTGAATGGACTCGGTAATAAATGTCATAGAAACGATTTAATTGTCCAGTCAAACGTATCCGAACTGCCTCTGTATGAAGAGCTCTTCCAGTTGTTCCCGAAATCTCGTTATTTCTACTATAATTTTGCCAACCTATATTTTGTACATGACTTGTATACTCCACTGCACCAGGAAGTGGCGTGTTTGCTATATTGATTCTTAAAGCTTCTATCCTAGCGCTTTGCCCTGTCAGCCCCGCATTGTTTCCATTACTTTGAACAGATTGCCAGCCAATATTTCGTAAATGTGCTTGGTAGTTTATGGTTGGATTTTGTAAAGTATTTTTATCGTAAAAAGCCGTTCCTGTACCCGGAGCTGCTTGTCCTTTTGGTACTAATTGGACTTCAACAGCTTCAACTTGATAAACAAATCCCGCAGTTCCTGCATTCTCCCCATTTCTTGCCCATCCTAACCAGCCAAAATTCGCCGAGTGGACACGATAATAGACATTATAATATTGACTCAGCTGACCTGTTAATCTTACTCTCATCGCTTCAATTTGAGCATATCGATCCGTGGTCCCTGCAATCTCATTATTTTTGACATAATTTTGCCAGCCAATATTTTTAACATGCGCACTGTATTCAATATCCCCAGTTAGTGTTGTATCTGAAATTTGCATTCTCATTGCTTCGATCCATAAATTCTGTCCAGTCGTTCCAGATGTTGCTCCATTTGTTTGATTTTCCTGCCAGCCTTGATCTTTAACAAAAGACTGGTAGGAAATCACTGGGTTATTTTTCCCTTTTTCAATAAAAGCATTGCCTGTAACTGGTCCAGTAGCCTCTTTTCTGACAAGTTGCACTTGGATTGCTTCCATTTGATATACATATCCTGCTGTACCAGCATTTTCACCATTTTTTGCCCATCCTAACCAACCAAAATTTGCTGAATGAACACGGTAATAAACATCATATGTCTGAGCTAGCTGTCCAGTTAACCGAATTTTTATTGCTTCCATTTGCAAGACTCTTCCAGTTGTTCCCGAAGTTTCTCCGTTCTTCACATAGTCTTGCCAACCTATATTTTTAATGTGACTACTATACTCGATATCTCCAGTAACACCTGTACCAGAAGTAGATAGTTTAATCGCTTCAATCCATAAATTTCTTCCCGTGGTTCCAGCAGTCGCTCCATTCGTTTGATTTTCCTGCCAGCCAATATTTTTGACATGTGTTTGATAGGTGATCGTAGGAGTCGCAGCTAACGCACTTCGTCTATAAATTGGTGAACGATCTGTGGTTTCGTCAGAAGTTTGTGCTGTTTCTTTTGTCTGAGATTCATTTTTTTCAGCTTCTACAATGACCGTGAATTCACCGAGGACTTTTTCAGCGTTCTTCAACTCTACCTTAGCTTCCCCAGCTTCTTTTGCTGTTACTTTACCGTTCTCATCTACTTCTATTACTGATGGGTCAGAAGATTCCCATAACGGATCCGATATGATACTTCCATCGGGGACACTCGTGTACGCAAGTTGTTTTGTTTCTCCTTTCTTCAATACTATAGATGATGAATCAGGTACGATAGAATCAGCCTCTTTTTGTTCTGGTTCCATATATTCGACCGTCACTTTTACTGTCAATGTTTTTTCTGCTGCTTCTTCTAATACTGCGTCGTCTGAAAAATCTACTTCATAAATATAGCTTAATGGAGTCTGTTCGCTTGAATAAAAGTGACTCCCATCATACTGCCATTTCTCTGTTTCTAAAGTCGTTTGTTCTTTCTCTGGTTTCAGCGTGTCATCATTTATTTCCCATTTATTATCCATTTTGTTTGCAATACTTGTAACCGTTTGATTTTCTCCCTTAAAATACGTTAATTCGCTATTTTGGGAAAGATCAATTTTTGAAAGTTGGTTAGATGAAACATCTAAATACGCTAATTTCTTTAATTCGTGTACATCTAATTCTTTCAGCTCATTGTTTTGTACTTCGATCTTCGTTAAATTTTTAAAGAAATTGACTCCCTCTAGTGTCTGTATCTGTAACCCTTCCAAGTTTAACTGTGTTACTTCCAATAATTCATTTGATAAGTAACCATCTTTATCTGTATCAATCATTTCCAACAACCAATTTCGAAAATGATCATCAGGAAAATTACTTTTATTGATTTCTATTTTTTCTGTTATTTCATTATTTTCTGAATATTCTCCTGAATCTTCTTCCTTAGCTGAGTCCTGTGGCAAGGAGTCGTCTGTACTTTCATGGGTCGTCGACTCACTCATTGGTTGTGTGGAAGTCTCTGTTGTATGTTCCGTTTTTAGCTCATCAGAAGTGCTGCTTTGAGTAACAGCATAAGCATTTGGCGCAATTGATCCTGTCAATAACAACAGGCTTAAGAATAGTCCTATCCACTTTTTCTTCATAATTTCCTCCCATGTTCTTTCGCTTTTCGGATAAAAATTTCTCCTATTACTATTAAACTATAAAAAAAGAAAAATGAACAGTTGGTGAACAGAAAAAGAGATTAAAAACAGGATGAATCCTTTATTTTATGTAAAAAAAGAGGGTAGATTAGCTAAATCTTTCCCTCAAAAAATCATTATTTCACCAAACCATGTTTGAATGCATAGATAGCGGCTTGTGTACGGTCTTCCACTTCTAGCTTAGCCAATATATTGGAAACATGTGTTTTTACTGTTTTCAGTGTAATGAACAATTCGTCCGCTATTTCCTGATTACTTTTCCCTTCAGAAATCAGCATTAAAATTTCATTTTCCCGATTCGTTAGTTCTTCATGTAATACAGGCTCATTTCGTCGACTCATTTTTTCCATCATTTTTGTTGTCACTTCTGGTTCTAATACTCGCTCGCCGCGTTGCGTTGCCCTTATAGCATCAGCAATTTCATGTGCGGTAGAAGTCTTCAACAAATACCCTGCTGCACCTGCTTCAATGGCAGGATAAACTTTTTCGTCATCAATAAAACTGGTTACGATAATGATTTTAGCTTCTGGCCAATCTTTTAAGATTGCTTTTGTTGATTCGATACCATCCATTTCTTCCATGACTAAGTCCATTAAAATGACGTCCGGTCGAAGTGTCATCGCCTTCTCATAGCCTTGTCGTCCATTTTCAGCTTCTCCAATTACTTCAATGTCTTCTTGAATAGATAAATAAGAAGAGACGCCTAAGCGCACCATTTCATGGTCATCTACTAATAAAACTTTTATCATCCTTATCTATGCCTCCTTCATCAAAGGGACCTTGATTTCTACACTTGTACCTTGCCCTTTAAAACTAATGATTTTTACTGTTCCACCAATACCAGCTACTCGTTCTTTGATATTGTTCAATCCATAACTTCCCGTTTTCGTTTCATTCATATTAAACCCTGTTCCGTCGTCAATAATACGCAATAAAAGATTATTGTCTATTTTATGCAAATATACCTCTAATTCATTGGCTTTGGCATGTCTTAATGTATTTGATAACAATTCTTGAACGATTCGGAACAAGTGATCCTCAATGGAACTAGATAGTTTTACATCTTCTACATCCCATTTCAGCGAAATCTGGATTTTATTTTGCAATTCCTTCAATAACTGCTCGATACCTTGCTTTAAACTTTTCTCTTCTAAATTGACTGGACGCAGATGAAGAAGCAGTGCACGCATCTCAGACTGGGAAGCGTTGATGATCTCTGCTACCATTTTCAACTGCTTGCGGAACATTTCTGGTGTCTCGCTTTTTTCTGCTTGCTCCGTCAATGCCGACATCATCATCATTGCTGCAAACAATTGTTGCGAAACTGAATCATGCAGCTCACGGGCTAATCGATGTCTTTCTAATTCTAAAATTTCTTCTTTGGTTTGTCCATCTACATATTGGGGACGGCTCGTTACAATTTGTAATTCACTAGATACTTCAATCATTTTTTCTTTTATTTTAGTGATTTCCTTATCAATATCTTTGATGTATAAATCGTCCGATGCACTTGGGATCGGAAGAAGCAACAATTTGGATTCATAATTGCCAGAAGAGAGTGCACGCAGCTTTTCTTCGATTTTCCCGTATTTTGTCTTTTGAATAAGTGATAATAATAGAAAGACGATTAATCCTACACCTAAGGAAATGGCTAACAAATGGAAGATAAGCGGAACATATAATAAACGTGCACGCAGTAATTCTCCCCACCAATGACTTTGATTACTGGCATAAAAATAAGTGAAAAGTGAAAATAGAATAATAAGGAAAGCCGCAATCCCCGAATAAACAGCTAGCATCGCTCTGGATATTTTTCCCATCATATTCGTATCACCTCGACATCTCCAATCAAGGTATTAGTAATAATCTTCAGTCTACGAGGGTTTTCATCATAATCACTGCTGTAGATTTTGATTTGTTCATTTTTCAAAGAAAATTGCTCTTCTTCAAACAAGACATTTCCTACTAATGTCGCATGCTCTAATCGGATGGCTACGCCCAAAGGTACTAAGATCCGTGTTCTGCCTATCCCTTTTCTTACAATCACAATATTATCATCTTTTGGCAAAAGCGTATTGCCCAAATCTATGATAGTATCACCAGAAATGACGGCGATGTTGATATCGTCCCATTCATAGACGTCGTTTCCAATACGTTGGTTACCGAATAATTGCTGTCTTTTCCGCTCATTATTATGTGTTTTTAATTGCTCTGTTTGGATCATCATGATCTGTTTCTTTCGCCAAAAAGCATTTTTAGTTAAATCTATCCCTGAAATCTCTACACCTTTTAGTCCAATAAATAAAACGGCAAATACAGCCATCATCCATAAAGCAGGACTGTTGACTAAGCTAAAAAAAATGACCAAACTTCCTAATATCAATTGAAAATTTTGAAATTTAGTACGAGGATGTTTGCGCATAGCTAGATATATATTAAAAATACCGAATATCACTAAAAGCAAAAGTCCAGTATTGTTTACAATTTGCCAAACAGCAAATAACAGCAGTAGTGCTTCAACTACCACAAAAAAACGCCAAGAACTATTCATCGCTCTTTCTCCCTCCTGACACATTCTCATTTCATCATACCTATTTTTTTAACTGTTGGCTATAGGACTTTAGATGTAAGATCGTTTGTTGAAATCTGAAATACACAAAGAGAAAAAGATCTAGAGTGTATCATCAGTAAGATGAACTCTCTAGATCTTTCAGTCAGACTACGCTTGTTCTACTTTGACGATTTTAACTAACATATCGCCACCTGGAGTAGCAATAGTTACTTCATCATTTTTACGTTTGCCAATCAATGCTTGCGCAATAGGAGAATCATTGGAAATTTTGCCAGAAAACGGATCTGCTTCAGCACTTCCGACAATCGTGTACTCTTCTTCTTCTCCATCTGGTAGTTCGATGAATGTAACTGTTTTACCAATTGATACCTCATCTGCATCTACACCGTCGTTATCGATGATTTGAGCAAAACGAATCATATTTTCAATTGTTGTGATTCTTCCTTCAACAAATGCTTGTTCATCTTTCGCTGATTCATATTCAGAGTTTTCGGAAAGATCTCCGAAACCGCGGGCAATTTTGATTCGTTCAATGATTTCTCCGCGTTTGACTGTTTTTAGTTCTTCTAATTCTTTTTCTAATTTTTCTTTACCTTCTAGAGTCATTGGATAAACTTTCTCTACCATGTGTAACGTCTCCTTTTTTCGATAAAATACCGCAAAAGGTAATCTTTTGAGGAATATAGTCCAAAAAAGATTACCACGCTTTTCTTCAAATGTAAATGTTTTTCTAAAAATGATCAATGTCTAGAGCCTGTTTTTCTAAGAATTATTTACATATTTTTCCACTAATTCCATATGTTCTTCATATGTTTTAGCGAAATAAACATTTCCAGTGCTCGTATCTGCTACGAAATAATAATAGTCATTTTCTGCTGGTTCTAATACTGCCTTGATTGCCTCTTCGCTTGGATTGTCAAAAGGTCCAGGCCCATAGCCGGTATTGGTATACAAATTATATGGTGAATCTACAGCTGTATCTTCATACGTCACTATTTCTTTGTGTTCACCTAATGCGTATAAAACAGAGATATCTGACTGAAGTGGCATATTTGCCTTGATTCGGTTAAAGAAGACTTGTGCAATGTTTTTACGATCGTTTTCTTTTACGCCTTCTTTTTCAACTAGAGAAGCTAGAGTTAAAACTTCTTGTACAGTCAAATTTTTCTGCTTGATAGCTGAATAATAGTTTTGCATGACCGTATTCGTCTTGTTCACCATTTCAATCACTAGATCCTTAAGCGAAGTACTCGTGTAATAATCATATGTGGCTGGGAATAAGTAACCTTCCAAACGGTATTTTGTGTTCTCAGCTTTAGATGCACTTTCCAACAGTTCTGGGAATTTTTGGTGCAACTCGTTAAAGAAAGTCTCATCATTCACTAAATCTAAAAATTCTTTCTTGTCTTTACCAGTTACCTTCGCTACCCGTTCAGCAATCTGATCGATATCGTACCCTTCTGGAATGGCAATTTTCCCATCTGCAACTTTTGTTGGCTCAGAAGTGCCGCCTTCTTGCAGCTGTTTGCCAATCTCGTCAAGAGTCATATTAGGCGCTAACTGATAATAGCCAGCTTGAAAGCCAGTTAAATTTTTAAATTTTGTATAATAATTGAAAACAATCCCGCTTTTAATAATATTGTCCTTCTCCAAAATCTCACCAATCTGCTTGTTAGAAGAGCCACTCGGGATCTCCACTTGGACTAATTGGTCATCTGATTTATCTAAAGGCTTCAACCCGCTATCTACATAACGATACACGGTAAATCCAAGAAATCCGCCAATAATTAATAATGTAAGAGCAATCACTAAAATGATCTTCCTCACAATCTTATCTTCTTTTTTACGCAGATTTCTCCGCTTGTCGATTATATCTGCTGTAGCTGCCTTACTGGCTTCTTTTTTATCTTTACTTGGGTGTTGTTTGTTTCCTGACAAAACAACTCCTCCTTACTATCATCTTCGTAACTCTGTTTATTATACATGAAATTTCTACTGCCGTGAATTATTTTACCAAATATTATGTCAAAATTGTAAGTGGCAAATACTCTTTTTGAGGATTACAATGAAAAATAGTTAAAAATGGATAGAAAGGAATTAACATGTCAAAAGGAAAACATCGAAAAAAACAAAAAATTTCTATTTCTTTTCTTGTAATTTTATTATTGTCTGTCTGCTTCTTTTCAACAGGTATCATTATAGGAGGTCAATTAACAAAAATACCTCAGTCCCAAACTTATAAAGCGGAGCCAACACAACTTACTTCCAATTTAACGCCCGATGAGCAGAGGCTTGCTAGCAAAATTGATCAATTACTACAAAAATCAGATTATATCGGTTCGATTTATGTACGCAAAAATAATCGCGTACTATTAGAAAAAGGATATGGATATGCAAATCTGCGCGTAAAAGAATCGAATTCACCTTCTATTTACTATCAAATCGGTTCGATTCAAAAAGCAATGACTGCTTTACTGATACTAAAACAAATCCAAGCTGGTAAGTTAACTTTTGACACAAAGTTAGCAGAATTTTATCCTCAGATTCCTGGAAGTCAGCAAATCACAATCAAAAATATGCTTTATATGCGCTCTGGTCTTCATCGAACTGCTTCTCCAGACAAACCTATGTCGGATAGTGAAATCATTCAGTTCGCCCTTCATCATTTGAAACTTACTGATTATGATACGTATCATTATGAACCATTGAATTATACATTGCTTACAGGGATATTGATCAAACTAACGAATCAGCCTTATGAAACTCTTCTAAAAAAAGAAATCATTCGTCCTCTCCATCTAGAACATACAGATTTTTATGACAATGTAAAAAATTCGCCTCAACATGCTGTATCTTACCAGATGTCTGCAACTGACGATTATTCAAAAGCATTGATCGAGCCTGAAACCGACATCCGAAATGAATTAGGTACAGGAAACATAAGTATGTCTGTTTATGACTTGAACAAATTCTTTACCAGTGTTCTTTCTGGCGGTATCATACCAAAAGAACTACTTTTCTCATTGTGGCAAAATAATGGTGATAAACATCCTTACAGCGGCGGTGTTTACAGTGGAAACGATTATATCCTTGCTCAGGGGAATATCAATCGATTCCATGCAGTAGTGGCGATGAAAAAAGACACTAAAGATGCCATCGTTATGGAAAGTAATATCCAATCAGATAAAAACATCAAATTGCCGGCCACTGATTTAAGAAATCAGATTTATGAACTGATGGAAGGTGTTAATTTAAAAAGCTAAGTCGAAACAAAAAAACCAGCATCTTGCTGGTTTTTGTTTTAGTTGATTTCTGACTTTAAATACCGTTCCATTCCGCTCAATATATCAAATTTAGGCTGATAGCCTAAAGAACGAATTTTTGAAATATCCGCTAAGGAATCACGAATATCCCCTGAACGCTCCGCTTCATATTTAAGCGCTAGCTCTGTTCCTAAGATTTGATCAATTGAATGGATCAATTCAAGTAGCGTAGTGCTTTTTCCTGTACCGACATTGAATTGCTGTCCTAAAGCTTTTTCTTCCTTGGCAACAAGTAAAAGTGCTTGTATAACATCTTCTATATAAACAAAGTCTCTAGACTGACTCCCATCGCCAAATAAAGTAAATTCCGCTTTTTCTCCTGCCAATTGTTTTTTGTAACGATCCACTAGAATCGAAATGACTCCGCTATATGGAGAGCTCGGATTTTGATTTGGGCCATAAACGTTAAAAAATCGGACAGCACTTGTTGGAACATCATATAAATGACAGTAATCCAAAACATATTGTTCTGCTGCAAATTTATCGATAGCATATGGTGTTAATGGACGGATGACTGATTCTTCTTTTTTTGGCAGTGTTGGTTCATCACCATAAACTGCAGCTGATGAACTAAATACTAATCGTTTTAAATTAGATTGATATTTCCGTGCTAACTCAAGCAATAAAAGCGCACTGTCAAAATTTACACGATGTGTTTCTACAGGCCGTTCTACAGAATCTGCCACACTAGCTACAGCAGCTAGATGAAAAATATAGGCAAACTGATATTCTTTCATGATTCTTTCCATCAATTGAGAATCTGATACATCCCCCTCAATGAAAGTCACTTGTTTCTCCATATCCAAGTTTTCTTTTTTTCCCATTGATAAATCGTCGACTACTACGATTTTGTTTTCTTTTCCCAAATAATTTGCTAGCGTTGAACCGATAAAACCAGCTCCGCCAGTAATCAATATAGTATCCACAAGTTTCACTCCAATTATGCATTCTCATACTTAATACAGTTAGTTTACCATTTTTAGCCAGGAAAAACTATATAAAGAATACACAGTCTAAATGGACTGATAGCCGAATTCTACAAATTAATCGCTTCAAAAATATAAAAACAGCAGAGTAAATTCTAGCCGAACCTACTCTGCATTATTTTATATTTCAATATAGCTTAACGTTCTTTTAATAACAAGCGAAATTCGCCAAAGCTCGCAAGGAAGCTGCGATGTACATATAGCAAATAAATCACATAAATCAAGCTATAGATACCTAGACTAATAAAGTCACCGCCAAACCAGATGTTACTAAAAATAAAAGCAATCGTTAGAATCGTTTCTACCAACTGTCTGTATCCAACAGGTAATTTCATTCCACGACAAAGAAAATATTCTGCTAAATTACAGCGAAACGCTAAACTCAACAATATCAAGCCTACTGCCAAATTCAAGTTACCTATCACAAATATAATGACTAATGAAGCCACTAACGAAAAGGATAGCGTCATCACGTTGACCATTAATATCGTTTTTTCTTTACGCAAAGTCTTTAAATACGTATTAATAAGTAAAGACATTCTTCCTTCATAAATAACGATCGGAAACAAGATTCCCATAAAATTCAGACTTTCCGTATATTCGGGTAGCCACATGGTCAAAACGATTTTTGCTGGAACGTAAAATAACAGCAAACCGTATGTTAATGGAACAAATAGATCACGTAAAACACGGAATAATTCAGGTAGCCTTTGCTGATTTGTCCTTCTTAGTAATGGAAACATAACAATTCCTACTGCATTAACAAATGTTAGGAACATATTTGAAATACTCAGCGTAAAGGACAGTTTACCGAAAGTTTCGATTGACCATCGTTGTTGAACAAAGAACCGAATAGTTCCAATAATGAGCATGCTAGCAATACTACTCAACATTAACTTACTACCGATGTTGATATTATCAAAAATTTCAGGGACAAGTTCTTTTAGACCCATCATATTGATTTGCAACATATCTTTGACTCGAGTCATTCCCCAAAGCGTCACAATCAATTTAGAAGCAATATCCATAATAATCAGCCAATAAAAATCTCTACCGCCTAAAGCAAAGTAAATAGCAATAAATAAGACATAAAGATATCGATCATTCCGAGAAAGCTGCGCATATTCTTTTATTCGATTCGTCGATTGGAAAATATACAGAATAAAAGTTTTGACAATCGTAATCACTGAAACGACAGCTGTCAATATTAAAATGAGTGATTGGGAACTGTTTGGCATAAAGAAATAAGCCCAAATAACTATAGCTATTGAAACAAAGAACTCAAAAATCGTTAGATACCAAAATTGCGAACCTAATGAACGTTTATCGATATCTTTATACTCTTCCCCGCCTATTTTTAAGTAAATACCGTCAATCCATCCAAAATGCAAAAAGCCTACGTACGAAGAATAAAATACATATAGTTGCCAATAACTATACTCAGTTACTCCTAATAATTTTGGCACGAATAAATTTAGTAGGATTGAGATACCTAATGTAGCAAAATTTGCGGCTACTGTATAATATAAATTTTTTACTACTGATTTTGCTTTTTCATTCATACTCATGACCTCTTACTTTTATTCAATTTTAAGACGTGGTATAAATCAGCAGCATAATTAAATTTATTTTTATAGCGAAATGCATTTGCGAAAACAGAACTCAATTTTTTCTTTGTTAAAATATTGATTCGCATTAGATTTTCTTTTTTCATCTTATCTATAATCATTTCTTTTTGTTCTATATTTTCAATAGATTCCTGCTTCTTCATAAACATTTTTGCTGAATCTAGACGAACATTGAATCTTTTTAATGTATTAATCCTACCATCATAGATTCCATTTTGTTTTCTTGCAGTAGATACTTCTTTTTGAAATGAACTATCCCCATGTCTTCTAAATTTAATTGTAGGTATGGGCAAATAGTATAATTGATCAAAAATCAAAGCTGCACCCCACATTGCTAAATCATGAGCTGATTTTTCGGCTATGGTATAGTATTCTTGTACTTTTGGAACAAATTCTTTTTTTACGGCAAATACACACCCTGGTCTTTTCAATAAAATATTTTCTGAGCGAAAGACTACTTTTGATGCACCATCTTCGTCGATAGTCTTAAGTTTTCTTAATTTAGCAGAACTACCTGTCTCTTCAATTATTTCAGTATAATCAGAAACCAAAACTGAGATATTTTTATTTTTCTCAAATGGTGCGCACATTTTTTCGATTTTATCGGGTAACCATATATCATCTTGATCACAAGTAAATATAATTTCCTTGGTAGCTGCAGAAAGAAGTTCCATGAAGTTATCTCGCCATCCGCGATTTTTCTCATTTACTTTGAATATCCAGTTGTCCAGCTTATTTTTTTCAATAAACTTCCGGATTAAATCTGCTGTTTTGTCTTGAGAGCCATCATCATAAATCAAAACTTCATCAATTAATTTCGTCTGGTCACGAAGTGATTTTAATTGCTCTATGATGTACTTTTCACCATTATAAGTAGCCATTACCACAGAAGTTGTTAATTTTTCATTCATTATATAAACCTCGTATTCATCTTCTTAATCCTTAAAATAAAAATCGTATGGATGATGTGTGACTCTTTCTTCTTCAGGCGGTAATTCCATATAGTTATCATATCTAAGAGTTAAGAATTTATCTCTTTCTTTAATAGCCATAAAAGTATGTCCTTCAAATTCTACATCTTCATATTCTTTGAACCAGTCAGTTGGAAAAACACCCCAATAGATGTTGATGAATTCCATATATCCACAGAATTCTGCTTCTTCAAACGGATATTTTGTTACTAGAGATTCATATTTATTTTTCCAGTAGTTATAATCCCCTTGGCGAAGTAATTTACGATATTTTGGATAGTATAAAATTCTTTTAGCTTTAGCTTTCAGCCAAGAACGTGAAATAGCATAAGAGTGATTCAAAGAAAAAACCATATTCGCTCGATATAATTCGCAAAGTTCACCAAATTTTTTACGTTCATTCAAATCTGTTGGGAACCCATCAATAGGGAAAATATCGACATAAACGCCAAGATTTTCATCCTCACTATTATAATATTGCTTGCTTACCGCTTTTGTATGCTTATCAACTAATTTGGCAAACGCATAACGATAATTCTCAGTATTTTCCGGACTTAAAAGAAGATAGTCTTCTTGTTTTTTGAGCAACTCAAGTAGTCGTTCATAGTTGGGCCTTGTTAAGACGATGTCTAAATCATCATCCCACGGAATATACCCCTTATGTCGTTCAACACCAATCAGACTCCCGTAAAAGATAGAATAATCAATATTGTGTTCTCTACATAATTTGTCAATATATACTAAGATATCTACGCTTATACGCTGGATATCTTCATTCGTTAGTTTTTTCATTTCATTATTCACTCACCTTTTACTTTAGTGTATTCAAATGCAGAAATTCCGCCTAAATACAACCAGAAAATAAAACTTCCTATTTTATTTACTAAAACGAGTTCTGTTAAAAACATAGCAGAAATCAAAATTGCAAGTACTGCCATGGTATTTAACACATACGAATCGTAGTCTTTTATAGTACGCATAAATAGTTGTCGCAATGTATTCCAAATCTTAATTCCAAGAAATACAAGTAGCGGTATAGTCCCTAACAGACCTGTTGTTGCTAATAAATAGAAGATAAAATTATGGGAAGTTTGTTTTTTTGTTGCAATGAACGTATTCGGTAATTCTTTTTGAGCATAATTAACCAAATTACGAGGTGAACTCCCGACAAGCGGACTACTTTGAAAAATCTCAAACGAACTTTTCCATAAAGCAAAACGATTATTAGACACATCGTCCTTATTTACAACATCATCCCGTTTTAAACTGATAGAATTCTGATCTTTATCTGGATTTTCAGACTTTCTAGGAACATATCTTGCTGTTATATTGATCAATTTAGGGGCAGCATATTTCCCTGCTTCAGCAATTCCTAAAACAGCTCCAGTTCCAATAACCCCACAGATTACTGCCAATAACAATTTAGAAGCAATCGTCTTCCCAAATCGGTTATAGACAATAAAGAAGATAGCAAAATAAGCACACAATACCAAAGCAATCTCTGCTGTTCTTGATCCAGATAAAATGATGTAAGCAAATTGAAGAAGGATCGTAACTATGCTATAAATTTTTGCCATTTTGTTTTTATTCGTCATTAATAGCTTTACAGCAAGAAAAACAACTGCTACAGAAGTTGCACCGGCAAAATTAGGGTCAGAAAAAACACCATACAAACGGTTCTCGACAAATCCTGCTCTAAACCCATTATAGAATTTATCTAACTCCTGTACGTAGGAATAATTTAATGCAAACATTCCTAAAGAGATAAGAGCTAAGAGATTCCAACAAGCAAGCAATATTTTTTCAAACATAGGAATGATTTGTTTGAAATGGTCCTCCCTACCTATACGAAAAACGACAAAGAGATAAATAAATTGCCAAATTACTAACTTGATATTATCGACGATTCCGGCAGGACCGTTTAAAAATGTGGATAATAGTATGGCTAGTATGAAAGCTAGAAGCAGGTAATCTGCTTTTTTCAAGCTGAAATTCTTAGTAAATATATCTACTGCAGTGATTAATGCTGCCCATACCGTAATCAGTGTAAACAGCAAGGTATCATATTTTGAGGGAATCAGACTGTAGTAATTGATGATACGAATAATCAGTGCTATCCCAAATATTAAAATAAACCCTTTTTTACTATATTCTGAGTATTTATGAAACTTAACAGAATCCATTTTTTACACACTCACCTAACTATTTTTACTTTTGTATTTCTCATCTTCCAAAATTGCAAGTTTCTTATACAATCTCACATTCAACTGCAATACAGTTGCAGCTATTTTTCTGTTTCTAGTGAAATATGGACTACGTAGTATAAAAGTATAGTTTTTCCTTAAAAAATCAACAATTTGTTTCGTAACAGTACTTTTTTTCTCAGCATGACTAATCATTATTTTATCTAAGACAATGAAATATGCCCAACAAACTCTAGTATGTGCAATATCTGAATATTCAGGATAATTCGTTGCAATATACTTCTCATTCATTTCCCAAGCTTCTATTGTACTCAGATCTTTTTCGGAATAAGGAGAAGTCGTAATACTATTCGTTCTATGGTAATAATAGTATTTAGGTGTCATATCTACGACAACTTTTTCTACATTTTCTAACAAATGGAACATTACTGCCCCATCTTCCGTAATTTTTCCAATTGGATATCTTATATGATTAAATAATTCTTTTTTATATAATTTATTTACCGGATGGACAGATATCACTTTTGCTTCCAATATCATTTTAACAGTTTCGTTTTTTGTTAATACGTAATGACCAGGTGTCTTTGCCTGAGGTTCTTTACCTTCATAAACATCGTAGATTCCGCAGATAGATAAATCCGCTTTTTCTTCAATCAAGTTATTATATAGAAATTCATACATATCAGATTCAATATAATCATCACTATCAACAAAACCGATAAATTTTCCTTGTGCATTTTCTAAACCTGTATTTCTGGCTGAGCTGACACCACTATTAGGTTGATGTATTACTTTTATGCGCTTGTCTCTTTGTTGATATTCATCGCATATTTCCCCCGAACGGTCAGAGGATCCGTCATCTACAAGAATTAACTCAAAGTCAGCAAATGTTTGTAACAAAACAGAATCAATTGCTTTAGCTAAATACTTTTCTACATTAAAAACCGTCATGATAATACTAATCTCACACATTTTGCTTCTCACCTTTAACTAATTCTACTGTGTGTATCAATGATTCTTTCAATTCAAATATTGGATACCAACCATTTTCTTTGATTTTCTTGTTATCAAGTATCGCTGTACTAGCTTTTGAAAAACCTTTTTGTTCAATCTCATCCGGCAATTCAAAAATTACTTGTTTGCCGCTGATATCAGCTAGCTGTTGTGCTAATTCTTTTAGTCGTAAATCAAAGTTTTCTGAAGAAACATTGTACGCCTCTCCTTTTTCTCCTTCAAGCAGTAAATGAAGAATAGCAGAAACAGCATCTCCAACATAAACATACGAAAAATATTGATTTCCTTCACTTTTTAAAACAATATCCTTTTGTTCGACTGCATTTAAAATAAATTGTGAGGATGCTTTCGTATCAGATAAAAGCATTGTCGGACCAAACGTACGGCAGAGCCTTGGAATCACGATGTCGAGGTCGTGTTTTGCGATGTAGGCTTGGCATAATGATTCACTGACTCTTTTTCCTTCAGGGTAGCCTGCTCTCAGTGTATTACAATCGATATACCCGCAGTAATCTTCTGTGAATTTTTCTATATCGCCTCGATTTTCGCCATAGATTTCTACTGTTGATAAAAATAATACTCTCTCAGGCTGGGTTGCTACTGCATGTTTCAATACTTGCTCTGTACCTGCAAGATTAGTCATGATCGTACCGATTGGATCAGTTGCGTAAGCCTTAGGATGTGTGTTACTTGCACCGTGTATCAAATAGTCAGCTTGAATTTCTTTTGGTAAGGGTTCTGTGACGTCACCTTCAACAATTTCGAAAGTATCTAAGGCAAGATAACTGGCAAACCTTTTTTCAAGCTTCTGACGGTTTCTGCCCATAGCATATACTTTGATTTTGATGTCTAGTTGTTCATTAGCAGCCATCAACGTATCAATCAAAAAAGAGCCGATCATTCCCGAAGCGCCAATCATCAGAACGGATTTGCCATGTAGCTGTTTTATTTTTGGTGTATGATTGATCACTTTTGCCAAATCTTTTTGGTACATTGGTTGTTTAATCAACGTCATCATCTTTCTCCTAGTCTTTCATTTTTAAATATGCTTTGAACAATTCTAGATCATCTGTTGTTGTCAATTTGATATTTTTATCAGAACCAGCAGCAAAATATAAAGTTTCTCCTAAATCTACCATCATGGTATTTGTATAGGAAGAATCAGTCATACCGATGTCTTCTTTCACTGCTCGGTCATATGCTGCCCGTAGTTTTCCGTATTGATAAGCTTGTGGAGTTGAGACACGCCGCAATGTGTTACGATCGACATACTGTTCCGTCGTTTCTTCTGTTTTCTTGATAAAAATTTGTTCATTGTAAGGTAGAGAGGTTACGCCATTACCAAATTCTTTACATTTAACGATTACATCTGACAATACTAGTTCGTCTACTAGTGGACGGATACCATCATGGATGATGATCGTATCATCGTCTTCAGAGTAATCTTTCAAAAACTGGACACCATTATTGATCGACTCTTGTCCTTTTGATCCCCCTGTAATGACCCATTGGACTTTGCTAATGTTGAATTCTTTGATATACGCCCACATCGTTTCTTCCCAGCCAGATTTACAAACGACTAAAATCCGATCGACCTGTGGATGTTTTTGAAATGATTCTAACGTATAGATAATAATAGGTTTACCTTCAATTGTAATGAACTGTTTTGGGATATCTTGTCCCATACGTTTACCGACACCGCCGGCAATAATAATAGCTGTAATCATTTTTTTTCTGCTCCTTTAGTTAAATAATATTTTCCTTTGTACATTTTGTATGAATGTTCTGGGTCAATATAAACTGCTTCATGGTGAGAAACCTGATCTTTTTCAGGGGGAAGCTGCATATAGTCGCCAAAAACTTGACTTAAATAATGATCATAGCCAATTGGTACTGGCATCTCTGTATCTTCGAATGGTACCCACACAGCAGATTCAAAGTCTTTTGCAGGATAAACATTTCCCATATATCGTGGACCGACACAAAGTTCTGTAACGAAATTCGTCGGGTTATCATTGTATTTGGTCATCTGCTTTTCAGCATATCTCCATATTTTATACTTCGTTTTTGCGGATACGCTATTTAACAATAACTTTCCAGCTAATTCCATTGCTTTCCCATGGTTTTGCGGTACTTGCTGACTTCGATAAAGCGCATAGATCATTGCCCATATCTTTTGCTTTTTCCGTTCTGCTTGCTTTTCAGGTGCAGTATCTAACGGAAAAATATCTAATTGGATACCATGAGGGATATCTAAATCTTCCTGATACGTTTTGATAAAGGTCGTTTGGACGTTACGGATAGTTGTAAAGGAGTTCCGATCGTGATTCGTCAGAGTTGGTCTTAATAAAACAAATTTATCTTTTTGTGGGCCGGTTTCCCATAATTCAGCTAAGCGATCATAATCCCTTCTAGGCATGAAAAAATCTAAATCATCATCCCATGGGATAAAACCTTTATGTCGAATTGCTCCGATTGCGCCGCCACCACAAAAATAACACAACAAATCGTGACTTTTACAAAAATCTACAAAGTATTGTGCCATTTCGAGATTTACTTTTTGAATTTTTTTTAATTCAGGATCTGTACTGTACATTATAGTTGCCTCAACCATTCTTTTATTAATCTTCCCTATTTTCTCATAAATAGAGGCGGTTTTCAATCTTATGCAAGTGGTTCTTTCTTTACTGACTGAAAACGGATAGATAAATAGCTATTTTTTGTTTTTAAAAGGGTTGTGACAAAAGACAGTCACAACCCCTTATTCCGACTTTTTTAATAAACTCTCTTCAACAATGCCATGATGCTTGGCATTTTCACTTCCACAAAGCTGCCGGCTTTCACCGCAGATAATAATAGAGGAGCCGGCAAATTATACAGCCATTTTGTTACTTTTTTCGCGCTGGAATCAGTCAATGCAACCTTTTTAGCTTCTTGGATGGCTGGATCATTCAAGATATGCATGGCTTCTTCTCTTTTTTCTTTAGCAGTCCGCTCAGAATTCTCATAAATAGAAAAAATGACAGAGGTTGTTCCTTTTAAAAGAAGAGAAGCCATACCTGGTTTGTCTTTATCACTTGTCACGACATTTGCTAATTCATAAAATTCTTTAAAGGTTTCAAATTTATTCGGTTTATATTGGTTGGTTATCCCTTTTCCACCTTCAAAATGATAGATATACTCGATTCTTGGATTCAATATTACTTGCTGACAATGTTCATAATAGTTCAAATTGAAGATACGGTCTTCACAACTGCTGTAATTTTTGAATAGAATCTGTTTTTCCATCAAGATTTCCCTCTTGTAACATTTGTTCCAAACCACATACATCAACTGCTGATTCATCAGTTGATACATATCATCCACGAACTGTTCATGATTTGTATATTGGTATTCTGGAACAAGATAGTCCTTTTCCGAAATGATTTCTTCCCCGCTTAGCGTGCGGAATATAAAAGAACTGATAAGCAGATCTGCTTCAGGATACTGTTCAAACAACTGCTGATAATCTGCCAAAATTTCTTTGACTGGCTCATCATCTGCATCGAAAAATAATACATATTTTCCTGTAGATTGCTTGATGCCTTCATTTCGAGCAAGTCCAGGTCCTTGATTTTCGGTTGTAAAAAGTTGAAAATGACTATCTCCTTGGATAGCTGACTGAATCAGCTGCTCTGTTTTGTCAGTTGACCCATCATTGACCAAAATCACTTCATATTCTTCAAATGCCAGATTTTTTAAAACTTCTATTGTATGAACGATCGTGTCTTCGGCATTATAAACTGGAACAATTATACTAAATATCGGATGGCTCATTTCATTTCTTTCCTCCAGCTTAGCGATAAATTTTCTCTTGTGAAAAGTCGATTTCTGCTAATGAACTGATATTTTCATCTTCATCTAGTCCTTGTGAGGACATCTTATCAAATAAGATTTTGATTGTTTGAAGTAAAATCTTCAAATCTAATAGTAAGGAATACTTTTTGATATACAACAAATCAAAACGTAGTTTACTATTATAATCTGATACATATTTTCCGTATACTTGTGCATATCCGGTAATCCCTGCACGTACATTGTGTCTTAAATAATAATAAGGATTTTCTTCATTGAACTGATCAACGAAAAATGGTCTTTCTGGACGTGGTCCGACAATCGACATATCGCCTTTCAATACATTAAAGATTTGAGGTAATTCGTCAAAACGTACGGCACGGATAAATTTGCCTACTGGTGTCACACGTGCATCATTGCTCTTTGCCAAGACTGGTCCTGATTTTGCTTCAGCTGTTGCACTCATGGAACGAAATTTATAGATTGAAAATTCCTTTTGATTTTTCGTAATACGTACTTGTTTATAAATAATTGGTCCAGGTGAAGTTGTTTTTACCAAAATCGCTGTGATTAGCATAAAAGGTGAAGCGAGGATCAATAAAATAAGCGAAACGATGATATCAAAGAGACGTTTGAATAATTCATATTCCGGCTGAATTTTGAAACCGGAAGCTTCAATGATACTTTCATCTTCGAAATTCATGATGTTCGGATTGATCATCGTTAAATTTTCAAAAGTTGTATTTAAAAACAGCTTCTTCTCTTTTTTAGTCACTAATTGATAAATATTGATTTTTTCATCTTCTGGGATTTTTGAAGCCAAGTAGACAATATCGATGTCATCAATCAATTTTTTTGTGTTTTCATAATAATTGTCGATCACTACTGCTTCAACCTTATGTTTGTTGTTTTTCTTAGATTGAAAGTTTTGGATCGCTGGTGCGACATCTTTCTCCAAACCTACGATAAGTACTTTCTTATCACGACTGACTCTTAAGTATAGTTTATAAACGACTATCCGATAAACGCTAAGTAATATCGTGCCAAGTATAAACGAGAGCACGATGACGCCACGCGGAAATGCAAACCAACGTCCAGCAAAAGTAACCACCATGATCCCCAATGCTATCAGCACCTGTCCAATAACAGTAATGAAGACGATATCACTGATCATTCGGTTATAGAATACATAAGCTCCTAACAAAATATTCAACGCAATAAAGATAATGGAAATAAAAACTGCTGAATGCTGAAAGGTCTCTAAGTTTCTTGCTGGGACTTCTCCTTGGAACTTCAGCAAAAAGCTAAGATAGATCGACACATTCAATACAAGTACATCCATGATGATAATGAATATCCTGCGTGCCGCATTCCACTCCCCATTTTTATTCATATATACACTCCTAACCATAAAATAATGCCTCTATCATCTTACCATAGCAAAGTTTAAAAACCTAGTGAATAACCAAATTGTAAAAGAAATTAAAAGAAACTAGAAAAGGCAACTATTGTATGCTTGTATGTGTATTTCTGAATTAAAAGAACTGTATTTTCATCAATAAAAATGAAAATACAGTTCTTTTGATCAATCAGGTCTCAACGAAAAATCGCCGATTCCTTCTTTAGTTAGATTATCGTTATAAAATGGGTCATGAGCAATATAAGAAGGCCACTTATCTTGCATTTTTTTGATTTCCCCAGCAAAACGTCTTTGTTTTTCTGGTGTATCTTCATAACCTCTTGATTTAGATTCGAAATGGTACAATTCCGCTTGATGTGCATAGACATTGTAACGACCCAGTTCATAAACTTTCAAGCACAAGTCAACATCGTTGAATGCTACTTCTAATGTTTCATCAAACCCGTTAACAGCATTGAAGTCAGCTGCCTTGACCATCATACAAGCTGCAGTGACTGCTAAGTAATTGACGTCAATGACCAATCGGCCGAAATAACCACAATGTGTTCGATCATAGTTATTCAATGCATGCCCTGCAACACCACCGATTCCTAATAATACTCCTGCATGCTGCGTCGTATCATCTGGATAAAACAATTTTGCTCCTACACAGCCGATTCGATCAAACTGTGCATAAGAAACCATCGCCGTCATCCAATCTGGCTCAATCACTTCTGTATCGTTATTCAAGAATAAAAAGTATTTGCCATTTGCTTTTTCTGCTGCTAGATTGTTGATTCGAGAATAATTGAATGGAATGTCAATCAATTCTACGATAAAGCGGTCTTTCAGTTGATGCTTGTATTCTGCAAATAATTCTTGCATTTTGGGATCTGTACTTCCATTATCCGCAATAATGATTTCATAATTTGAATAAGACGTTTTTTCGATGATCGAATCCACACAAGTTTTTAGATCTTCATAGCCATTCTTCGTTGGAATGATCACACTGACCAAATCCTCTTGCAAGACGTCATAAGTAATCTCATAAAATCCAGAAATTCTGCCAGGACGTACGCTTCCTTTGATGTTCCTTCTAAACAGGGCATCTGTCAATGCTTTCACTCCGGAATCATAGATATAACTTTTGGCTTCACCATTACTTGCAGTTGACCCTGGGATCGTCCGCCAATGATACAAGACTCGGTCAATGTGGTAAATATGATCTGCAGGGATTTGTTCTGTCACACGAAGGACCAAATCATAATCTTGAGAACCTTCATAGCCTTTACGGAAACCGCCAAGTTCTTTAACAATGCTTGTTCGATATACGCCTAAGTGAGAGATATAATTATTTCCCATCAATGTATCAGGAGACCAGTCTGCTTTGAAGTGCGGATCAAAGCGATTGCCGTCTGCATCGATTTTATCTTCGTCACTGTAGATCAAATCCAGTTCTGGATGTACATTTAGCACTTTTGCCACTTCATATAATGCAAATGGCGGTAATTCATCATCATTATCTAAGAGTGCTATAAACTCTCCTTCTGCCATTTCCAATGCAGAATTAGTTGCCAGACTGATGTGTCCATTTTCTTGTCGGAAAACGACTTTGATTCTATCATCTTTTGCTTGATAGGATTCCAGACACTTTCGGATAGCTGGATCAGTGGAAGCATCATCACTGATACATAGTTCCCAATGAGCATACGTTTGATCCAGTACCGAATCAATGCATTTTTCGAGCCATTTGATTTCAACGTTATAGACAGGCATAAGTATGGAAATCAATGGACGGTACGCAAATCCTTGTACTTCTTTCCTTTGCTCTTTCAGATCAGGTTTCTCATGACGACTGATCCACTCTGCATAGTCGATCGATC
Organism: Enterococcus sp. HMSC061C05; assembly: GCF_001814765.1. Lineage (NCBI taxonomy): Bacteria > Bacillati > Bacillota > Bacilli > Lactobacillales > Enterococcaceae > Enterococcus > Enterococcus sp. HMSC061C05. Next base: position 92,630 of record NZ_KV817761.1, on the reverse strand, counting down.
CTGGCTTCAATTCCAATTTGACCCGACGGATCGCTTTTTTTACGCCATGAGTCCTTGCATAATTTATCCCTTTTTTCAGTAATCTTTTTTTTCTTTCCCATGAAGATTCAATGCCGTCATCATAAGGGTATTTACCGTTTAATTTCACAGCTATGCCATTTTGATGTCTCGCTGTTTGGAAGTCTAAGATTGCTTTTCCTCTCATTTTCCCTGATAAACGTACCTTAAAACCGCTTTGGGTCTTAACATCAAGATTATATAAATGATTGATATCCAATCTTACGACATGTGTCGCTTCAGCAATCACATTTTCTTTTTCTACCTTTATCGTAGGGATTTCTTTGGTCACTTCATCAATTGCCCAGCCCACAATAAGCAAATCGCCAGTGGCCCGTTCACGAGTGATTTGATCGATAAATACGGCAATTTCTTTTTTTTGCACGATTCGTTTACTCCTTATCTTTATAAGTTAATCATTATTTACATTTCAATGATCCATGATTGGCCATTTTGAGCTACTGCTTCCACTAAGAATGAACGTTCTTGCTCGCAAAGGATTCGTAATTCAAATCCCGCTTCTGTTCCTTTTGCGAGCTGTTCTGCTTGATTGACTTCTTCTCGTGAAACAGGAATTGCTTCGAAAAATGGCGATTGGTCAGCTGATAACTTATAGGACAATGGCTGGCGATCCGAATTAGCGATTCCCCATCCGATGATTTTTAATATTTTTGTTTCTGCATCCCAGATTTTCTCGTCAATACATATAGAAAGCTCTTTTTCTTGGATTTTTTTCGATGTTTCTTTCTTACGTCGTCCTAGTCTATGTTTGATTGTCCATTCATCACTTTCCAACAATGTGCAATAGCGATTTGTGGTTGTTTTTAACATATGATTTAGACTTGTATTTTCCTCAAGAAGATGATGATTTTCTCTTTCTAATTCATCATTTTTCTCAGAAAGCTGCTTTGTGACTTCAGCCATGGGACGAATCGTTTCCAACAATTCTTTCATTGTTGGTGTCAATTCCCCGATAAAGCGATAGTGACAATGGATCGTCACTTCTTTCCCAGAAATATCCGTTAGAACGAACTCTGGTAATTCTTTCCCATCAAACAAATAACAATCATTTACTGTTTTGACTACAGCATTCGAATCGATAAATGTGAGTTTTTCTCCAGCAGCTTCTGCGCTGAATTCGATAAAGCTAGGTTGCTGTGCGAAGCGAAACACCATTCTTTCTGTTGCTTCTGACACGGGGAAACTTAGTGTCTCATTTTCCCCTGTGAAATTATTGAATGGTATTTGTTGGATTGTTTCATCTTGTTTCGTTTGCTGGGTTACTTCTAACACTTTTACATAATTAGAATTTTGTGGCTGTGCAATGGAACGTTGTGCTACTGGATGTTTCATCAATGAGAAAAAGTATTGGTAGACTTCACCAAATGGTCGCATTTTGAAATCATAGCGTACAGCTTCCGGCAACTCTTCATAAGTTGATTTTAATTCTGTATCCCCTACAGCTAAGTACAAGTAATCTTCAATATTAATGAATAATCCCGCTTTTTCAAAAACTTTTTGGAAGCCATCATGAGTATAAAAAGAATTATGGGTTTCATCTAGGAGACCATAAGAAGCCCACGGCAATTGGTTATTGAACAAATCGATCATGACAGAATTATGCGCCAAGTTAGGGAATGTAATCAGGATCTCTCCTTCTTCATTCAAAAATTCTCTGACTTTCTTCAATGTTTTTCCAGGATCTACCAAATGTTCTAAAACATCCGCAAACAAGACGTAATCAAATGTCTGTCCAGCATAATAGTTTGCCCACTCAAAACTTTCAATATCACCATAAAATCCATCTTGAGCAAATTCGCTGACAAAATCGAACAATTCCTTATCTAACTCAACAATGCTCACTTCACATTGTTTTGCACCGATTAAATGTTTCGTTAATCGGCCGTTTCCGGGACCAAACTCTAAAACTTTACTTCCTGGTTTGATCTGTGCGGCAATTTTTCCCACACTGCTTTGTTCATCTAGGTCCATTTCAAAATCATATTTCATTGCTATGAGTCCCTTCTTCCCATTTATGGTCTAAGACCACGATGCCTTCTCCGATATAAGAACCGCTGACAAACAAATTCATGTACTTTGTCTTATATACCAAAGGAACCGTTGCATTTTCTTCAAAGACCGCAACGTCAAAATAATATTCACCAGCTAACAAACCTAACTTTTCATACTCCAGATAAAAGATATTCTCTCCTTTTTTCCAAGGAATCTTGATACCATCTAGTAGAGTATTGAGTCCGCACACATAAAAATTGTCGACTGTTCGTAGCGCAATTCCTAAAACCGGATTTTTGATTGTATCATCTTTTACTTCATAAGTTACTTTAACGTATAGTTTTTCTCCTTGTTCCAGCATATCCACCGGATTTTTGTCTTTATCCAACAATTCCGCTTTCGTCACGTCGACGATATCTGGAGCGGCGAACCGTTCTACTTGGTTTTTATTCCGATCCACTGTTTTAACTGATTTTTTCTTTAAAAAGTTTTCATAATTCGTCGTTACTTCCATCGTATCGCCATATTCGACGACTTCTCCGTTTTTCAACCAATAGGAACGATCACAAAAACGGCGAATCGAACTGATATCATGAGAAACGAATAAAATCGTCTTTCCCGAGTTCTTGATTTCTGTAAATTTTTCCATACATTTTAGTTGAAATTCAAGGTCTCCTACTGCCAATGCTTCATCTACAATCAAAATATCAGGATTCACATTGATTGCTACAGCAAAAGCTAGACGAACGAACATCCCACTTGAATAAGTTTTTACAGGTTGATAAATATGGTCGCCGATGTCAGCAAATTCAATGATATCATCGACCATTTCATCGACTTCTTCTCTTGAAAAGCCTAGTACCATCCCATTTAAATAGATATTTTCATAGCCAGAATACTCAGGATTGAATCCTGAACCTAGTTCTAGCAAAGCAGAGATTTTCCCTTCGATTTCCATCGTACCGGATGTTGGTGTCAGTACCCCTGTAATGATTTTCAACATCGTAGATTTTCCGGATCCGTTTTCTCCAACGAAACCGATCATCTCACCTTTTTTTATTTCTACATTCACGTTTTTCAACGCATAAAACACATCATGATAGGATTTCTTAAAAGGATTAAGAGCTTCACGAAATCGATCCGACGGTTTTGCGTACATATTATAAGATTTTGTGATATCTTTTAGTCTAATTGCATATTCTGTCATAGCTATTCTCCTTACAGCACATCTGAAAAATGTGGTTTCAATCTACGGAACACTGCAGAGCCGATTACGAACATTACTAATGTGAACACCCAGAAATACAAAGTATATGTTCCATGCTCCCAGAACCAAGCTTCACTTAAAAACGACTCACGATAGCCTTGGACAACATAGTACAGCGGATTTAATTTCAATATGCTTACAAGACCTGAGTCAAACTGGTTCGGGCTCCATAATATCGGCAACGTCCACATGATCAACTGCAAGACGATCGTAATCAATTGCATGATGTCTGGTAAAAATGGTTGGATGGATGCTGTCAGCCAAGTCAATCCTGTCAAGAAAGCACACATGCAAAATAGATAGTAAATCAGCTGTAAAGACATGGCTGAAGGATATATACCATTTATAAGCGCAACAGCTATGCCAATCAGAATGAAAAATAAATGGGTGTACAAATTGGATAGGATTTTCGTCGTGGGCAAGATACGAATATTGAATACGACTTTCTTTACTAAATAAGTATATTCCCGAAAAACAACCGTAGTTGATGCAAAGGCATCAGAGAAGAAGAACCAAGGAATCATCCCTGTAACTAAATATACGATAAATGGGTATTTTGCATCGATCATTTGTGCTTTCAATCCAACGCCAAATACCAGCCAATAAATCAATACAGTAAATAACGGATTGATAAACGCCCATAAGATCCCTAAAAACGATCCTGCATATCTTGATTTGAAGTCATTGATCGAAAACTGTAGCAGTAATTTTCTGTTCTGATAAATGTCCTTCATAAATAAATACAAATCTTTAAACATTTGTGTTCCTCCAAGCGATTTCAGTGAATTACAGTCAAGTGCCATTTTACCATATTTTTGGTACCGAGCTGCGTTCTTATTTATTTCTTAATTTTCTATGATACAAGATTTTCTCTAACGTTTCTATTTTACAGAAGATGCTAGACAATTGCAATAAACCAAAAAAGGCTGCGACGGTTGTCACAGCCTCTCTCGTATTTGGCGCCTATCAATGATAGCGTTGGATCCTGGAAGAATGAGCGCTATCTGGTTGTTCCTCATAACTTGGATCTCCAGCATTCATGTCGTCATATGGCTCTTCTATGTCATAGTATTCTTCCATAACTTTCGTTTCGTCATAGCGATGAACGGACATAGCCAACAGGATATAAATAATCGGAACCCATGGGTATGAAGTCAATGTATCTTCCATAAATGACTGCATCATCACCGCAAAAAAGGCCCAGATAAAAGTCATCTGCCCGTTGGACAAATCTGCTTTCAACGTTAAGCGACCAATAAAAAGGATAAGCAGCAAAGCAGCAATTCCAAACCCTATTAACCCATAGATATTCAAAATAGAATTATAACTATTGTGGTTTCCTAAAAATTGGTTTCCTCGTTGGAAGATGAATGTTTTCATCCCTAGTAAAACTTGCTCAGATTTTTCTCCTAGCGTCTGATAGAATTTATGCCAAATATCTTCTCGACCGGTAAACAAATTGACTTTTTCGGAAACAGCGGCTAGATAAGAAATCGGTAAAGCCAAAAGAATCGTAGCCGTATAGGCAATAAACGGCGCACGAATGACACGCATCAATGATTTAGGTAAAAGATCCAATATCGCAAAAACAATCAATGCAACTAATGCGCCTCTTGATTGACAGACCCAAATGCCTAAAAAGGCTGCAACGACTGCTATCCCACCGATGATACGAACATACCACCGTTCAAAAGAACTGGCAAATCCGCTGATCAATAAAGCAAGAGTCATCAAAGAACTTCCGATTGTATTCGTATTGATCCAAATATCAGAAAGCGAATTTCCTGGAGCCCAGATGCTTTGTCCTTCTGGTACTTGGATCTCTGTAAATACACGATATAACGTGATTCCGAGGAAGACCGTAAAGACAAGCAGATAAATCCCGCGATCCCATTTTGTCCACTCAATCCATTTAATTACTAAACAAAATAAAATAATCAAAGGAAACAGTAAATCTCCAAATAAAGACTCATTTCTTAATTCCCGAAAGTAAGAAAAGAAAATGAAAAGTGCAAGCGCAACACCTAGATAAAGAAAATCGACGCCTTTTGCTTTATAAACATTTAAAATGAGCAAAATAGCCACACTAAAAGTGATAAGTAGCGAACTGTTGTTATATATAAACAAAGTGGCTGGGAAGCTTAATCCTGCTGTCCAAACAGAAAAGACCAGCGTCAGCAGCAAAAGCAAGAAACCAGCACTCATTTTGTTGACAAATTTTTGTACGATTGCTTGAATTATCTCCACTCTCCTTTCTAATAATACTTCAGGGTTGTTCTCAGCTAGCCCATTACTGTAAGACTAGCTGATTTTCCTGAGTTTGTGTTTGTGGTACATCTGGATAATCGGGATATTCTACTTTAAAAATCATATAACCATCTTTATCCGGTCCATATAGTTGTGTGAATTGAGCTTCATATAACTGATTGTAATCAGTTAACGGTCGCTTACTGATTACATAGTTGATCCCTAACTTTTCTGCGTCTTCAAAATTCAACGTGACCGAGAACATATCTGGACGATCTAAAATGAACTTTGTATCTTCCTTAGCGATAAAAGCTCTTGTGTGAGCATACCGATTATAATACTTCTCATATTCTTCTTTTGGATCGATTTTCTTCCATGCAGCCATATCTGGATAAAAGCGGACTGTATTGAAAGATTTCACACCCAAAGTTGGGGTGAAGTTATACAGTTCATCTTCAGTCAACCAGACTTTGCCAGGGTCTTGTTGATCGATTTTTCGGATTTCTTTTGCCAGTGTTTTTTCAAAAATCGCTCCAGTACCTTCTACGACTGGATTGACAAAGAAACCAGATGCGATGATCACGGCGGCAAAAGCAAGATAAAACAAGCGTCTCCATCCAAATAATGCAAAAGCTAAAATCACTGTTCCCAACACAACGACTGCGATGGTTTCGAAATCTGAAAAATAATTATCCATCTTCGAATGAGTAATTGCATAGAAATAAGACCATGCGTTTACTGCCAGTAAAATGAATTTATACCAAATAGGAATAACATCTTCTCTCCAAATATAAGCGATGAACCAAATTGATAATAGGCAAGCCGCAAAACTAAAAGTAAGGATGGCTCTTAAAGGAGGAACATAAGACAGCAGAGTAATTTCTGCTAGCCATTTTGGCAATCCAACGGTAATCCAAAAGATAGAAAACAGACAAAAAATCATCAAAATACGTCCCAATAACTTTTGTTCACTATCTTTTTTGCCAAATAACACAAATGGACTGGCTAGGAATACAGTTGGAAAGAAGTGGTAGAACAAAGCCACTTCAGAGTTATTCGAATAGTTGATGTCTTCAAAAGGAATTTTCCAGTTTGTCAGGAAAGAAAAAAATTCGCCAATCGTCCACTTTCCACCGGTACTGACTCGTTTTCCTGGATATAAGGTATTCAAAGAAGCTAACAATGCGTCTTTTGACGTCAGCCAGAAATGAACCATGACTCCGCCAATAAATAAAACTGCCCCTCCAATCAACACTACATCCAACAGATCCCAAGAAATTTTCTTGCTGTAGTAAATAAGCAGTCCAACAAAATAAAAAATCAGCAAGTACGCCAGCATCACTTGATGGGCTGGGTAAATCACTAAAATAAACCCAATACCGAAAATAACCACCAAAAGCATCATCAACGTTCGCAGCCATTTTTTATCATGATTGTAGAAATAATGATAAAAAGCAGTCATCAATCCCAAAGTAAAGAAAATCAAATCGCCCACATGCTGCATGAACCACCACTGGACTGCGGGAGAAAATGTCAGCGCAAATGCGCCAATCAGCGATAATGCTTTTTTTCTCTTCGTTAATATCATCAGTACTTCGAATCCAAGCAAGACCATGACGACTAATTTCATCGCCCAATAAAAGGAAAGGCCTCGATCTCTTCCGAGGAAAAAGAATCCCCAGTTGAATGGTTTTCCGATAACCGTAATATCCTTTACAGGAGAATTATACGCAATGATCATGTTTTGTCCGTTCAATGAATAATCTTCGTTCACCAACGGAAAGTCCTCTTCAGCTTGTGAGAGGTAAAAAGGTGTCTGCACCAGCCATTCATCTGACCGCACTTCCCGATTCTGTCCAAAAATCACATCAGTTTTTTTCCCATCGTCTCTTTGCGACACATATTTATCCCAAACACCAAGTGAACTTCCGTTTAAATTAAAAGTAACAATGACCACGATGACTAAAACACCAATAAGGTATCGGAGTTTTAGAAACAGGTCAAGCACCAAATTCGAATCTGCCTGATTCGCTTTTGGTTTTTCTTTTCGTCGTGCACTTCTTGTTTGTTTTTCCATATCATGCTCCAAATTCTATTTGATAAAAAGGAAATTACTTATTCATTTTTTTGGCAGCTTCCAGCATTTGCGCAAGTGCTTCTTGCCAAGTTGGTATGGCAAATCCTAACGCTTCTGTCTTTTTCAGGCTCATGACTGAATACTGCGGACGCGTTGCTTTTTGTGGAAATTCTTCCGATGTAACAGGCGCTACTTCCACATCTGTATCTTTCAATATTTCTTTGGCAAATTCATACCAAGAACAGCTATTTTCGTTCGACAAATGATAAATACCGAATGGTGCTTTTTCTTCGATAACATATACCATAAATTCTGCCAAAGTACGTGTCCAAGTTGGCCGCCCGAACTGGTCATTTACTACAGTCAGTTTGTCGCGGGTTTCCGCTAGGCGTTGCATCGTGAAGACGAAATTGTGTCCATAAATCCCGAAAACCCAAGAAGTTCGTATGATATAATAGTCTTCTAAAATCTCTTCTACTGCTTTTTCACCTAATAATTTCGTACGACCATATTCATTTAGTGGATTCGTTTGGTCATCTACTTCGTACTCTACATTTTTGTTTTTTCCATCGAAGACATAGTCTGTACTGATATAGACGAATTGAGCATTCACAGCTTTTGCTGCAAGCGCTACATTTCTTGTGCCATCGACATTGATTTTCTCATCTAATTCTTTTGCTTCTTCTTCTGCTTTATCTACTGCTGTGTAAGCTGCGCAATGGAAAATAACATCCGGTTTTAATTCTGTAATATAAGCCATTGTTTTCTCAGCATCTGTGATATCCAAGTCTTTTGCATCTGTTGAAACATATGGCAGATTTTTTTCATCTAATAAATGGCGCAATTCTGTACCTAATTGTCCATTTCCTCCAGTTAATAAAAACATATGGTTATCCGCTCCTTGATTTTTATTTTAAAAAAGAGACAGGCGAGCGCCTGCCTCACATGTGTTTTTCCATTAATACAGTGAAATTTTCTCTGTATTATTGTCCATTTTTGGCATATGCTGCTTCAACGGCCTCTTTTTCTTTTTTCCACCAGTCTTCATGTTCTTCGTACCATTTGATCGTGTCAGCCAACCCATCACGGAAGTTCGTAAACTCAGGCTGCCAACCTAGCTCTTCTCGCAATTTTGTCGAATCGATTGCATAACGCAAATCGTGCCCTGCACGGTCGTTTACATGGTCGTATGCGTCTTTTGGTTGACCCATCATTTCTAAGATCAATTCCATCACAGTCTTATTATCTTCTTCGCCGTCCGCACCGATCAGATAGGTTTCGCCAATTCTGCCTTTTGTCAAAATCAACCACACTGCTGAAGAATGATCATTTGTATGGATCCAGTCACGAACATTTTTCCCTTCACCATATAATTTTGGACGAATACCGCTTAAAATGTTCGTTACTTGGCGAGGTATAAATTTTTCAATATGCTGGTAAGGACCATAGTTGTTTGAACAATTTGAAATAGTTGCACGTAAGCCAAAAGAGCGTACCCACGCTTTTACTAACAGATCTGAACCAGCTTTTGTAGAAGAATATGGGCTTGAAGGATTATATGGTGTTTCGGCAGTGAATTTTTCTCCTTCGCCTTCTCCATGTCCCGGTAGGTCTTCACGTAATGGAAGATCTCCGTAAACCTCGTCAGTAGATACGTGATGATAGCGTACATCATACTTGCGGCAAGCTTCTAAAAGTGTATACGTACCAATGATATTCGTTTGTACAAATGGGAAAGGATCTTTTAATGAATTATCGTTATGGGATTCTGCCGCGTAATGAACAACTGCGTCCGCTTCTTTTACTAGACGGTCCACTAATTCTGCATCTGCAACATCTCCTACGACCAATTCTACGCGATCGCTAGGAAGTCCAGCCAAGTTCTCTTTGTTTCCTGCATAAGTCAGTTTATCCAAAACAGTGACATGCACTTCTGGATGATTGTTTACCACGTAATGAACGAAATTAGAGCCGATGAATCCGGCACCTCCGGTAACAATGATGTTTTTCATAAGAAAATTTCTCCTTAATTCTTAGATTTCTCCGTAAACAAATGGATTTTCTGCTTCAAATTCTTTTAATGTCGGATGACGGTGATCTTTTTCCGACATAATCGCTCTTGATGGATCAATTGGCCAATCAATCGCTAAATCTGGATCATCAAATGCGATGCCTCCATCTGCTTCTGCATTATAGTAATTATCACACTTGTAAAGGAAGTTCACGTTTGGTGTTAAAGTAACGAATCCATGTGCATATCCTTTAGGTACAAGCAACTGACGATGATTATGTTCAGATAAGATAAATCCGTCCCATTGACCATAAGTCGGGCTGCCTTTGCGGATGTCCACTACTACGTCTAAAACTGCTCCAGTAACCACACGAATCAATTTTGTCTGTGCAGCTTCTCCTTTTTGGAAATGAAGCCCGCGAAGAACACCAGCTTCAGCAGATAACGAATGATTGTCTTGAACAAAGTCATAATCTAATCCATGTTCTGCAAATTTTGCTTTTGAATAGCTTTCTGTAAAAAAACCGCGATGGTCGCCAAAGACATCCATTTCCACGATTTTTACATCTGTTAATTTTGTATCTGTTACTTTCATCTGTAGGAACTCCTTATTCAGCGGCCAAATTCAATAAATATTGACCGTATTGATTTTTTTTCAAAGGCTGTGCAAGGGCTAGCAGTTGTTCTTTATCAATGTAGCCCATACGGTAAGCAATTTCTTCCAAACAAGCCACTTTTAAATTCTGACGTTTTTCAATCGTTTCGATAAAGGTAGATGCTTCAAGCAATGATTCATGTGTTCCTGTATCAAGCCAAGCAAATCCGCGTCCCATAAGTTCTACAGATAATTTTCCTTTATCCAAATATGCTTTATTGACATCTGTGATTTCTAGTTCTCCACGTTCTGACGGTTTGATTCCTTTAGCAATAGAAATCACCTCATTGTCATAAAAATAAAGGCCAGTTACTGCGTAATTTGATTTTGGCTGAGCAGGCTTTTCTTCAATCGACAAAGCTTGCATGTTCTCATCAAATTCTACTACACCAAAGCGTTCTGGATCATTGACATGATAGCCAAATACTGTCGCGCCTGTATCTTTTGAAGCTGCTCGTTGCAACATTTTAGACAGACCGCCACCATAGTAAATATTGTCTCCTAATACCAAGCAGACACTATCATCTCCAATAAATTCTTCTCCAATGATAAACGCTTGTGCCAATCCATCTGGACTTTCTTGTACTGCATATTCGATCTGCAGTCCTAAATCATTTCCGTTTCCAAATAATTCCTTGAAACGTGGTGTATCTTGTGGCGTTGAAATAATCAGAATTTCTTTGATTCCCGCCAACATCAGAGTAGATATTGGATAATAAATCATTGGTTTGTCATAAATTGGCATCAATTGTTTCGATGTTGCCTTTGTTAAAGGGTACAGACGTGTTCCGCTGCCCCCAGCAAGAATGATTCCCTTCATGGATATATGCTCTCCTTTTTGATTTCAAATTTCACTTTGCTATTATCTCATCAATCGTTATATTTGTCATGGAAATATTAAGGATTTAAACATCTTTTATCAACGTTTAAACCATTTTCGTTTGATCAACGCCGTAATCAGATGAACACGCCAGGAAATTTTTTGGCGTAATTTAGAATGCGTTTCAATCTCACTCGCATTTAAATCATGTCTTCGATACAGTGTCAAAGGTTCTCTCAGAAACCCAGTCTTCCTTCCTCCCAACAAACCGATCCACATGTCATGCATAGGCACTTCTGAGGGAATCGGCAAAATATCGGATTTCAACGAAGAGCGAAAAGCCATACCTGCACCAATATAATGACTTCGTATCACATTATTGACCCATCCTTCTTTGGAATTTCGGAATGAAAAATAGGAAGCATGGATCTCTTGCAGCTTACTGTTCACAATGATCAAATCTGAAACGACTACTAATTGATCCGGATGCTGTTCAAAATAGTCAGTGATTTTTTTCACTTTTGTCTCTAACCAAACATCATCTTGATCTGCCAAAAAGATTAGCTCTCCTTTCGTCTGCTGGATCGCATAGCCAAAATTAGCGATCAACCCTTGACGAGGTCCTGAAAAAAGCTTTATCCGTCTATCTTTTTCTGCGTATTCAGTCAATATATCCCATGTATCATCTACTGACCCATCATCTGAAATAATCACTTCATCTTCTGCTGAAAGCTGAGATAAAATACTATCCAACTGCTCTCTTAAATATCTGCCCCCATTAAAGGTAGCTATACAAACCGAACGCACGAATTCACACCTTCCAATTCTTAACATATGAGCGCAAAGTCATCCGCCAGATATGCCGGTTTTTGACGGTCAAAAACTGTTTAACTGTTCTTAACAATAATTGTTGTCGGTGACTGGATAAATGTCTTTGATCATATTCATGATAAAATCGATTTTCTGCTTGTAAAATAGAACGGTATCTATTGCTTGAAACTTTTTCATAGTCTAATACCGAAAGATCATGTTCCAGTCGTACTGGTAGTATCTCCACCGTTTTTTCCAACTGATTCACTTTCCAAAACAGCCAATGGTCCAAAAAATCTAAAGAAAAAGCAGGATTAAACCCGCCAATCTTTTTTAGAAATTTGACAGACCATGCCACACCTGAATTGATTGCCATGATTCTTTCAGCTGTCGTACCGTCTACTTCTACTGCATGTGCTATACGATTGATATAATGATTCGAATAGACGGGAGAAACTTGCCGTCCCCCAGAAAAAATCATCGGAACTGCAGCAACACATTCATCTGTAAAAGCTACTTTACGCAAGATTTCAAAATAGTCGTCGACTAGCCTCGTATCCTGATCCAATGTAACGATACAACGTGTTCTTTCATTTGCTTGAGACAACGCATAATTATAAGCCGCCGCTAATCCAGGGTTTTGCGGATCATGATAGTAAATGGTGTTTTCTTTTTCAAACAGCTCATTTTGCTGTCTTTGAGGACTATTATCGTAAATAATAAGCTGAATATGCTTTTCGCTAAGTGCTTTGCTTAATGGTCCATAAGTTGGAGATTGGCTGAATAGTTGCTGATAGAGCACGACTACTACTACTATTTCTGGTTTCATCAGAAAAAACGCCACCCCCACTTATTGAAAAATTTCATCATAGAAGTCAAAAACACACGAAAAAGTTTTGCATTTCGATGTGCACCCTTTCCATAAAAATGGACGACTGCATAAAAGGGTGTGTACAATAATTTGTAACCTGCTTTTTCAAAACTCAAACACAAGTCATTATCTTCAAAGTACATGAAGAAACGCTCATCAAATCCCCTTATCTCTTTAAATTTATCAATATCAGCTACCATAAAACTGCCCGAGATCATTCGCACATAACTATCAACATCAGTGGGCAAGCCACGGCACTCAAAGACAGCTAGCCGTTTATCAAACCTTTTTTTGACCCATTTGAAAGGTACAAAGCGCAAAACATAATCAAAAACAGCCAGCCGCTCACGGATGAGGTGCTGAGTGGTCCCATCTTCATTAAGAATCTTAGGTGCTAACATCGCGCATTCGGGATGTTCTTTCAGTAACAACACCAATGCTGTAACTGTTTCTTCATCCACTAAAATATCTGGATTACAAATAATACCATAGTGGCAATTGCTGTTCAGCAGGTTGTGATTATGTCCATAACCGAATCCGGAATTTTCATCATGAAAATAGATTTCGATATACGGATATGTCACATATTCTTTTAGTCTGCTTGTATATTCCGGAAGGGAGTTGTTGTCAAAAATCCGTATTTTTATCGCTGTTTCATCTTTTACAGTTGAAATAAAATTATCTAGTGTCCGAAAAATCTTATCACTGTTCGCCGTTACAATACTAATAAGAATTGGCTGGTTTAATTTGTTATTCATCTATATGACGGTTCCATTTCTTCAAATATTTCTGTTTTACTTGCGTACGATACTCTTTATTCCCTAAAAATCGCAATGTTTTTAAAATAAACTGATGTTTCTCGTTAATCAGACCAATCAATTCAAATAATAAAATTGCAGCAAATAGCATAGCAATAATCAATACAATCGTTCCGATTCTTCCAGTATAATTCATGACCATAGCTGTGAAAGAAAACATCAAAGCCATCGCATAAATCGTCAGGACGGCACCTTTATGAGTAAATCCTAAACTGATTAGTCGGTGATGAAGATGTTTTTTATCTGCTGTAGAAAAAGAAACACGGTTTGCTTTTCTTCTAATGATAGCAAAAAACGTATCTGTTACCGGAACGCCCATGACGATCAGTAGAGAAATTGACGAAACAAAAGTTACGTTCTTCAGCCCTTGTAGTGAAAGGACGGCCATCATGAACCCTAAGAATAACGCTCCTGTATCGCCTAAATAAATCTTTGCCGGATAAAAATTGTACGGGAAAAATCCGATAATGCTTGCTACAAGACAGAAAATAACGACCGGGATGTACACTGTGGAAGCATGAAGGAAAAAATACCCAATGATGCCTATCGTGATTAAACCAATCAATGAAATCCCTGCCGCTAGCCCATCTAAACCGTCAATCAGATTGATTGCGTTCGTGATACCGAAGATCCAAAAAATCGTTACAGGGAAACTAAGCCATCCTAATTGGATATAGCCAATAAAAGGAAGCGTAAAGGAATCAATACGTATATCTGCTACAAAATAAATAATAAGAGAGGCAAGCAAGATCCCTACACTCTTTTGTTTAGGCGTCAGCTCAAATTTGTCATCGAGTACTCCTGTAACGATGATCACCAAAGAAGCGAGCAAGATGGGCACAATATACGATTGTGGAATGATTTTACGAAATAAGAATAAAGTCGATATAACAAATGAAATAAAAATGGGCAGTCCGCCTGCGGAAGGCATTGGAACTTTGTTTATCCTTCTTTCATTTGGTTTGTCGACCATACCCGTTTGTACTGAAATGATTTTAAATACAGGTGTTAATATCAGTGATAATAAAATTGTCAGAAAAAATCTTATAACCATACTAAAAGAAACAAGCATATGGGCACCTACTTTAATTAAGAGTCACAATTATTATAAATTACTGATATAAATTTACAATAAGAACTCATGTTTCTACTTTTTTTTATGAGAAAATTTAGCTTTCAATTTATTGAACCATTTTCGGCTTGGATCTCGACGTTTTTTGATTTGATGTCCCGTCACGTATTCTTGAACAACTGCATTGATGATTCCGCCCAAAATGATGATCGTAGCAGCAAAATTAAGCCAAAGCATGAGGACAATAAAACTTCCTATGATCTGATAACCGCTGATCCTCGTTGCAAAATATCTGGCATAGATACTAAACACTTGTGATAACAGCATCCAGCCGACAGTAGCGAAGATCGTACCTGGAATAATCGTCTTCAACTTCAATTGAGCATTAGGGACAATTAAATAAATCAAGAACATGATGACAAATAAAGCCACCAATGTGATTGGCCATTTCAACGTTTGGAACTGATCAATAAAGTTTACAGGTATTTGTACAATCGGTTGAATCGCATCTAAAATCAGCTGTCCTAAACCAAGAACGATAGTTACTCCACTAATGGCAATCATGAACAAGACGATTACGATCAGCGAGAAGAAGCGAACGATCAAAAAATTTTTTCTATTTTCTACGCCATACGCTTTATTCATCGCAATTTGTAAAGCGTTGATACTTTGACTGGCAGACCACAAGGCCGCCAAAGCAGAAACGGATAACAAACCGCCTGAACTTTGTGTCAAAAGGTCCTTGATTGCAGGACCAATAAACTGATAAACAGTCTCAGGAATCACTTCTCGTAAATAGGTCAGTACAGTCTCTTGATCGATGTGGAGAAACGGCAAAATATTACCAAAAGCAATAATCAATGGAAATAAAGACAAGAGTAAATAATAAGCAACGACAACCGAGGTCGTACTCATTTCTGAATCAGTGATGCGCTTTTGAGTCGTCTCGATAAAGCGCATCAGATTTTCATTTTGTTTTATTTTGTTCCAAACTTTCATGTACCTCTCCCGTACCTATTGATTGGCTGGATCAATAGGTACCTTCTTCTCCTTGTGATGTCAAGATTCTAGGGCCATCTTTAGTAATAGCCAATGTATGTTCATATTGGCAAGATAGTCCGCCGTCTCTTGTATAAGCAGTCCAGCCATTAGGATCCATTTTCATTTTCCAAGTTCCGGTATTGACCATAGGCTCGATCGTGATGACCATACCTTCTTTTAATCGCAAACCTTTTCCAGCTTCTCCGTAATGAGGAACGGCTGGTTCTTCATGGATCGTAGGACCAACGCCATGACCAATAAAATCACGGACGATTGCTAGATTTTCACCTTCTACATACGTTTGGATCGCATGACCGATGTCGCCGATTCGATTTCCTACTTGTGCTTGCTCAATACCGATGTACAATGCTTTCTTCGTTACTTCCATCAATCGGTCGATCTCAGGTGTAGATTCTCCCACTACATAAGCCCAACAAGAATCGGAAATGCCGCCTTTCAAATCGATACACATATCGACTTTTACCAAATCGCCGCTTTTCAAAGGTTTTTTCCGAGGAAATCCATGACAAATTTCGTCATTGATACTGATACAAGTCGCATATTCATACCCTTCGAAGCCAATTTGCGCAGCGATTCCTCCATGACTCTCGATATAGTTTCTGACAAATACCTCAATATCCCAACTTGTTATGCCTGGTTTGATAAAATCACGCAGATTTTTATGTACATCTGCCAATAAAGCGCCAGATTCTGCCATCATTTCAATTTCACGTGCTGATTTTAAAGTAATCATATTTTCGTCTCCTTTTTACAAATCTCTCTTATTTTAACATAGCGGCATACATTTAGCCAAATGACATTTCCCATGTGTCTCTAGGTTTTATTTTCTTTTCAACGATGTTTTGGTATAATTCATAATTGTTAAATAATTTTAAACAAGGAGGCACATCATGGCTTTAGCAAAAATCGTATATGCTAGCATGACAGGAAATACTGAAGAAATCGCCGATATTGTTGCAGAAGCATTTGAAAATATGGATATCGAAGTCGAAATCAACGAATGTACCCAAGTAGATGCAGATGAATTCGAGGAGGCAGATATTTGCGTCGTAGCTACTTATACATACGATGATGGCGATCTTCCTGATGAGATTGTAGATTTTTATGAAGACTTGCAAGAGTTGGATCTATCAGGAAAAATCTACGGCGTCTGCGGATCTGGTGATACTTTTTACGATGAATTCTGTAAATCAGTGGATGACTTCGATGCTGCTTTTGGAAAAACAGGCGCATCAAAAGGCGCAGAAAATGTAAAAGTAGACTTAAATGCTGAGGAAGAAGATATCGAGAATCTAGAAGCTTTCGCTAAAGAATTAGTCGCAAAACTTTAATATGCTTGAGATATAAAAGAGCCGTCCAGATTGAATCAATCTAGACGGCTCTTTTATTGTATTTATGGAAGAGTTCTTCGGGAGTTAAAAATGTATACGCTGTAAGAAAAACGAAATTTTCCTTATGTTGACACATCTCTTGTTATCTACTGATTTGTGAAACTCTTGAGTATATTCAATCGATTTCGATTGGTTCTTTGAGATTCAAGATTGCATCAATGCTGTCTTGGATCATTTTTTCAATCTGCTCATCAGTTGGATGGATAATGCTTGAAGACATCAAAGCTGCAATCCCGGTAGCTATGATCCATGTACCGTTATGCAAGGATTCGATCTGCTCTTCTGAAAGATCCGCATAGGTTGGGTCCCGTTTCACTGTATTCACAAAGTAAGTATAAGAGAAATTTTGCATCTCTTTTCCTCCACCATATTCTTCTAAGTACAGTGAACGATACAACTTCTTCTCTCTTCTTGCAAAATGGATATAATTAAAAGCAAGATCGATAATCGTATTCCCTGTATGCTCAACTGGAAACACTTCGTATTGCAAATAATCATAGATTTGTTCAAAAAGTGCTTGTCTCAAATCATCCATATTTTTGAACTCAAGATAGATCGGCTGCGTGGAACAATTCATTTTGTTCGCGATGTTTCTCGCAGTAAATCGTGTAAATCCCTCGGTGGCAGCTACTTCATAAGCAGCTGCCAAAATCTGTTCTTTAGTAATCGTCTTTTTTCTTGCCATATTTTTTTAATCTCCTCAATTTTTTTATAACGCTTCCACCATTGATTAATTTTATTGTAACATGTTTTTTTTGATATGCAAAATTAGTTTTCGATTTTCTTCACAAGCTAAAATAGCAAGTCGTGTCATAGAATGTGAAACGCAACCATAAAAAAATAACCTCCTTTTTTTATTTAAAGCTACATTGTTTGAATCATGATTAAATGGTATCATGCTAATAGTTACCAGAAAAAATGGTGAGGAGGAATTTTTATTATGTTATCCGATTTTAATGAACTTCTAAAAAAATATGCACGCTTAATTGCAGAAACTGGCGTGGCCACAGAAAAAGGTCACACAGTCGTTTTACAGATCAGTGTGGACCAAGCACCCCTTGCTCGCTTGATCACACAAGAAGCTTACAAATTAGGAGCTGCTGAAGTCATCGTTCAATGGACGGATGATCAGATTCAAAGAGAATTTCTTTTACATGCAGCAACAGATCGTATTGAGAATGTACCACAATCTAAAATCGATCAAGCGGATGAATGGCTTGAAAAAGGAGCAAGCAGGATCAGTGTCGTTTCTGCCGACCCTGATGCGTTTGCCGGTGTAGACAGCCAACGAGTAGCATCTTATCAAGCAGCTGCCGGTAAAGCACTAATGAATTTGCGCAAGGCAACTCAGGCAAATAAAGTCAGTTGGACTGTTGTAGCTGCTGCTGGTAAACAATGGGCAGCAAAAGTTTTTCCAGATCTGCCAGAAGAAGAACAAGTTGATGCATTATGGGATCAAATTTTCAAAACAACTCGTGTCTACGAAGAAGACCCTGTTTTAGCATGGAAAAAACACGATGAGAAATTAGCAAAAAAAGCAGAAGAATTGAATCAAGAACAATTTTCTGCCCTGCACTACACTGCTCCTGGTACGGATATCATCATTGGATTGCCTAAAAACCATCTTTGGGAAGGTGCTGGAAGCTACAATGCTCGAGGGGAAAAATTCATGGCAAATATGCCAACAGAAGAAGTGTTCACCGCACCTGACAGTCATCGAGTAGATGGGTATATTTCAAGCACAAAACCGCTAAGTTATGCTGGTACGATCATCTCTGGTATGAAATTTACTTTCAAAGATGGAAAAGTAGTTGACTTTTCTGCCGAACAAGGCGAAGATGTCTTAGCAAAATTGCTTGATACCGATGAAGGTGCGCGTCGTCTAGGAGAAGTGGCACTTGTTCCCGACCCTTCCCCTATTTCTCAATCTGGTATCATTTTCTTCAATACATTATTTGATGAAAACGCATCGAACCATTTAGCCTTAGGGTCTGCTTATGCCTTCAGTGTGAAAGGCGGTACAGAAATGTCCGACGAGGAATTAGCAGAAGCTGGTTTGAATAGAAGTCAAACCCACGTAGATTTCATGGTAGGATCTGACAAGATGGATATCGATGGAATCCGCGAAGACGGTTCTACAGTACCGATTTTCCGTAATGGAGATTGGGCTTGAGCAAAATCTTGTTAGCACAAATAAAATAAAAAAAACATATAAAAAAGAGAGTGGGACAATAGTCAGAAAAAAATCTGATTATTGCCCCACTCTCTAGATATAAGTCAAAAAGATTGAATGTATTAGTGTACTTCCATTTTATCTTTTAAACTTCTCCTTCAACTTGCACAATGAATCTTTGCTCACGATTCCAATCAAATGCAGTAGAAAACACCCCCAGATCAGTATGACCTCCTCTGCTCCAATTCAAATAGGTCCCGCTTGACATATTTTCTATAAAAAATATATTTCCCAACGAATTCTGTCCGGCTGAATGTAACTTCCACAGAGTCCCTACATTCTCTCTGTTACTCGAGAAGTCCACAAAGCCTCCTCCCCTGCTATCCCTCCAAATATAATTCGGACTAGAATTCATACCTCCCGGAATCTGCTCCCGGATATAATAACCACCGGCATTTGCATTGTACTCCATTACCCAACGTTGGGTTGAGTCAGATTGATTATAATTTTCCATTCCAATTTCAAAATATAGAATAGGATTATAAGGTATGCGTGACACAGTAAGCGTTGTGTCACTAGCAGCTCGAAGCGAAACAACTTTATTATTATATGCACTGGCATCCACCGTCCCACTCCCTAAAAACCCACTACTTAAAGATGTCAAGACGATTGTGCTAAGTATCAATTTTGCTTTTTTCATTTTCTACTTCCTCCTTTTTTATCAAAGATTGAGAAAACCTTTGATTTCTCTTTTAAATGTTTTTTATATTTTTTATTAAGTGCTAAATAAGAAGATTCTTTATGTACTTATTCAAACTAACTAGGTATTTCAAATCGAACAAAAAACTTCTGACTTTCCAATTATTCTAGCTGTGAAGTGCTGTTTGTATCAACTATACTTAGTACTATCCCACTTTCGTGATTCTCTATCGTGATTCTCTATGTAGTGCGCCTGTACATTATGTGTCCAGATTAGCATAAGAAGTCAAACATACTTATGCCCACTAGAAAGGCTCTAGCTTCATAGCATTGGAAAAGCTACGCGCCTACCAGTAAAACCACTTTGTTCTATTACCCTTACATCTGCGAAAGCCCTAAGTAAAATAATCAATGTAGCGCTAAGAATCCATTTTTTTAATTTTTCTCCCTCTTTCATTTTTATTTTTATTTTTTACTTTCCGTTTTAATGAAAATGTTTTTTTATCACCTTCCTTCAATAAAAATTATACCCTTATATCAATAAAAAATGAAGTTTTTTTAATTATAAAATATTTAATTTTCGTTGTTTTAAAATAAAAAAACCTGTATCACAAAGGATACAGGGGTTATTTGTACGTTCCTGACTGGAATTGAACCAGCGACCTATCGCTTAGGAGGCGATTGCTCTATCCTACTGAGCTACAGGAACAATTTCAATAAATCAATTGTAGCTTGTTTGTTTTTTACTTGCAAGCTTATCTGCTAAAAAAATCAGCTTGTAAGTTAGGCAAATCGTTTCCACTAGCTCTTAACAGATGATAAACTAGGAGTAGAATGAAATAATACAGGGAGGTTCTTTCCAATGAATGATAAGCCAAAAGAAAAAGTATATGCCGAACGCTTAGATTCATCTAAAAAAAATCGGGAAAAGATTACGAAAGAAGCAATCCAAGACCACAAAAAAGAAAACCCTAAAACAAAAGAAAACAAAAAATTCAAATTTACGAAAAAAGAGGATTTACTTTAACATTTTCCTTCAAATGCCAAACGAAAAAACAAAAGGGTGGTGACAAAAATATTGTCATCACCCTTTTTTTATCAAAAATAGTCATTAAGGATTGGCTGTTGCTGTGGCAAGATCGAGCTTAACGTTTCTTCATATTCTTTTGCCACCTGTATCCTCTCTTGGAATACCAGCTCTTCAACTTTACGATATCCTAATAATAGCTGTGTGATATGTTGGATACTTCCGCGAACGATCGGTAATGCTGTTTGTTCTACTTTTGAGAGATGGTTTTTTCCATTTTTGATCGTTACTTCCACGATTCCTTCATTCCATTTTGCATACTGATCTTCTTCTATCTGAAGGGCAAAGGCAGCTTGTTTCTTTCTAAATGGATATTTTTCCAAAAACAAAGAAATATCTACGATCCTCGCCATCATATAAGGTGTGATCGTTACAGAAGCAAATGGATTTGCTAATAGATAATTTTGATCATTGCCACCGTAGCCACATGAATATTCAAATGTTTCAAAAGCACCGTTATGGGAACTTACAAAGCGGACAAGACTGCAAAAGGCATCATGATTCAAAAATCCCCATTCCACAATAATAAAGGAAGACGCTGCAAGCTGGTAAACGACATAGCCCGTTGCTTCCCCAGTCTCATCAAAATACAAAGCAAACTGGTAATTACCTTTTTGCTTGAATTTATACGTATACCACCAGTCTTCGCGCTTCAGACCAGCTCGTTGGTTTTCAGGCATCTGTTCATAAATTCGTTTGATTGCAGCTTTTGCATCTTCGAAATTCATACGCTTCATCTTGCCAGATTTTTTTTTGGTAAACGGCACGTCACGACTATTTAGTTGATACCTGATTTTATCAAACGATTGTTCATAGCCATAGCGCCGATAGAAGGGATAGGAGAATGGCGCCAGATAAGATAAGCTTACTTTACGATCACGGCAATCTTCAAGGATCTTTTCCATGATCTGATTGATTCCGCCTTGTCCCCTTGCTTCAGGATAAGAAGCAACATAGCCAATACCGGCCATTAAATACTCTTGTCCGTAAAAATTCACTGGAAAAGGAGTCGCCATGACTTGACTTGTTAGCCGATCCTCCTCATCAAAAAAACCGTAATTCCAGGAATTCTCCGCAAGTGTACGAAAACGTTCTCTCCTTTCAGGTGTATCTGCCCCATTAAATGCATATGTGGCTAAAGCAAACATTTCCTCAATCGAAGATCCCCCTAGCTCTCTTACTTGTTTTGTCATTTTGCTGCCCCTTCCTACAAAAAAGCTAGTGAGGAATCTCAGGAAAGACCTCGCTTCCTCTGAAAAATCTCTTCTAGCTTACTTCATTTTTCAATAACTAAATAGTACCATTTTTTTACTGGTTTAATACGTTGCTTCGATCATCTCTAGCATTTTTTTGAAACGTCTCCGCTTAAAGTACATCAAGATCGTTCCTAAAAGCATATCATTCAACTTTTGAAGCATGCCATAAGACTCCATTTTTTCTGTGTAATGAACCTCACAGGTCGAATCGTCTACTGGTTTGATTTGATAATGAACAACGAATTCATTCTTCGTTGTCGATGTACGAAACTTATAAGACTGGTTTTCAATGACTTCTTCGATTTTTATACGAGCCCGGTTATTTTGCGAGAATTGTTTGACGTACTCCAAATTTTTCAGCTGTTTTCTGGTCACTGATTTGCCGGTCGCTTTACGTACATCGAAAAGAACAGAATCCATAACTTTATCGTAAAAAAACGACGCTGGAATATTTAATTTTTTTGTGATTTCCATTAGTTATTTTTCTCCTTTGCTTCTTCTCTTTTTTTCCCCTTCATGAAGAAGTAGATTCCTAATCCTGTTAGGAAAATACCCGTGACCATACTATACAAATCATACCTTTGCGAATGTGGATTCAAACTATACAACACGATCAAAGAACCAATACTACATAAAAATAAACCGTTTTTTATCATATCAACCATCCTATCTTTTTGAACCATTTTCTTAAACAGCTGTTGACTGAAAATAAAGGACTGTTCCCCAAGGCTGTGCTTTGATTAGTTCCTTTGCTTTTTTAGCCGCAGCTTCCGGATCTTCTGCACTTGTTTCAAAGAACATTTTGATTCCTTGTTTTTCTTTAAACGTAAATGTCATTCCTTCTTCATTGTATCCTTCTAACAATTCTTTGATTGCATCTTGTTGCATTGCACTGGCAATTGAAATCATTTCAGTTCCTCCTCGAAAATTCATTATGAGGAACGAAACTTAAAGCGTCTCGCTCCTCAGATTCATCTTATTGTTGTTCGCCTGCGGCAGGGTCCATTTTATTTGCAGAAATGACAAACGGTGCCCAAATCAAGAAAGTCACGACCATACATACCAACGTTACGATTGGTGCTCGCCAATCCGCTCCTGTTGCTAAGAATGACAATAAGAACGGCGGTACTACCCATGTAACTTGTTGCGAAACTGGTGCTACAAGTCCAAAGTAAGTTGCTAACCAACCGATAGCTGTCGCAACTACTGGAGCAATCAAGAATGGGATGAACATGATGGCATTCAATACGATCGGCAGACCAAACATCACTGGCTCGTTGATATTGAAAATACCAGGTCCAATGGATAATTTAGCTACTGTTAAATAATCCGCTCGTTTAGAGAAAATCAAGATAGCTATCAGTAAGACGATCGTTCCACCTGATCCGCCAAACCATGCAAAAGCATCGAACGATCCACGGACCCACATATAAGCTTTTCCATCTTCGATTGCGTCTAACACGGCTGGTGTACCAGTTTTTCCGTTATAACCTTTTTGGAAAATATCAATATTGATTAGTTGTGCTTGTCCCCAGATTCCCTCTAGCACTGGTGCCAATACATTTGGTCCATGAATACCAAAGAACCAGAATACTTGAACAAACACTGTGACGATCAATACTGCTCCCAACCCTTGGGATAATCCTAGGAATGGTTCTGCAATATATTTTTGCACCAAATCGATGATTAGTTGCCCATCAGCTACACGACCTACGATATAATTGATAATAGCAATGACGTATAAAGCGATCGTCGCTGGTAAAATGGCTGCAAATGCTTTAGATACTGCTGGCGGTACTGAATCAGGCATTTTGATCGTAATGTTAGCAAGCATCAATTTACAAAAAATAATGACTGAAATTGCTCCCATGATCATAACTGTAAAATAAGCGTTTCCATTCAAATGATCTAGTTTTAGCCAACCCCATAATCCAACTGACAGTGTGCCATCTGCAATCGTTGCACCAATCTCAGAACTATTGATTGCATCTGCGACATTTGAAGGGACATTCACATCTAATGCTGCTGATAATGCTGGACCAAAGGAAATACCTTGAATCAAGGTAGCTAGACCAACGATCCCCCCAGCTAGATCATTTACTCCATAAGCTCGGGCAAGATTATACCCCCAAGAAAAGGCAAAGATCAATCCGGCGATTGCTAGTGTACCGTTCCAGACAAAACCATTGATTCCGATGATGACATTCAATACGGCAAAGATTCCTTTGTCTGCTGCTAAACTGTCAGCGTAGGTACTGTTAAACTGTTGCGGTAAATCTCGAATAATTGCATTGATCATTACAGCGACTGATCCCGCCATTGTTGCGGGCAGTGTGCCGATAAAAGCATCGCGCAAAGCAACTAAATGTTTTTGCGCTCCGATTTTTGCGGCAACTGGCAGGATGTATTTCTCCATCCAACTTGTTAGTCCGTTCATTTTTTACTTCCTCCTATAAGTTTTTTATATAAAGAGAGTTCTCTTTATAACAAAATAAAAAATCCGTTCAAAAATTTTTCTTCTTCCGTTCAAAAAAGAAGTTGTATTTATTCGCTGTATACGCGACGATAAAGTTCGATGATTTCTTTTGCTAAATCAGTAAACGCAATAGACGTCATTAAATGATCTTGACTATGAACAGTCAATAACGTCACTTGCATATGATTTCCTTGTGCTTCTTGTGTCAACATATCTGTTTGTGCATGATGTGCTTGTATAAGTGATTCTTCTGCGTCAGCGATTTTTCTATCCGCTAACTCGAAATCACCGATTTTAGCAGCCGCAATCGCTTCCATTGCGTCGCTCTTTGCATTACCGCCAAACATGATGAGTCCCATGATGGCTTCTAGATTTTGTTGATCTTCCACGTTGTTATCCCCCAACTGCATACTTGATTTATTTCATTAGATTTTCTGCTTGTGCAAGTACTTTTTCTCCATTCATCATGCCATAGTCCTGCATATTGATGACATCTAACGGAATACCTTTAGGCGCAAGTTTTTGTTCGAATTGAGCTTTCATGAAACGTACTTGAGGACCTAATAATAAAACATCGACATTCTTAGATTCTAAATTATTATCTGCATCTGAGGCAGAAACAGCAAAAATATCGGCTTCCATTCCTTTTTCTTCCGCTGCTTTTTGCATTTTTGTGACCAATAAACTCGTACTCATCCCTGCTGAACAAACTAACATAATTGTTTTTTTTGCCATTTTTAACACTCCTTTTATTTTTTTTACACTTTTATATAATGCAAGAAGCATGCCAAGAAAAAAAGAGCTAAAATAGCGTTTTCATGCTTTTTAGCTCTTTTATATAGTGCGCACACTGATATCCAGTGTGTAAACAGTATGATTAGTGTGTTTATTTTTTTATTTTGTTTTCAAGAAACATTTGTGTAAGAAACGCGATGTCATCTTCTGAAATTTTTACCTGATATTTCCGTTCCAGTGCCATCAAGTTTGCTCGAATGATATCCATTTCCAAACGGTAAATTTTTGAGAAAATAGATAGTTTCTCAAATTGCCGATGCGTTTCTTTTTTGATCAATCCGTCTAGCATGAAGGCTAAATGGATGACAATTCCAGTATCTACTCCTGGTTCTACGATAATCGACAAATCTGTCTGGATCTGCTGAACTGTTTTTTGCAATGAGCGGATCAATTCATCAATAGAAAAGACATCACTTAATGATCCTGAAAGCGAATCAACAATTTTAGCTGTTGGAATCTCATCATCAGCTATACGCTTTAAAACATTCAATTTTTCATCATCAAAAACGTCATAGGCGGAAAAAAATGGGATATTTTGATAATCAACGTCAACCGTTCCTGCAATTGCTTTGATCTCGTATTCTTCCAATAAGGCATCAATGTGTTTTTTGAATGATTCGCGTTCTAAAAACTGCATCTGGATCAGTTCTACTTTGTCTTGATTAATCACCGGCATAATCCGTTGATACAATTTGGCAGCTACTCCCTCACCAGTAAAGCATGTCACAATCACAGCTTTTTTACGCTGTAAAGTCTCAGATTTTTCCGCTTTGAACTGATCACGTACGATTGATTCAAAGGAGAGCTGAATATTTTGATAGATGTCTTCTAAGCTTCTTCCAACACTTGCCATCCGTATCGCTTCTATCACAATCATTGTACTTGTCATTGTGATAGCTTTCGTCCGAATGCCAGTCTCTTCATAAATCAAATCACTGAAGGTGTTTAATGATCCCATATCTGTTAACAAAAGCAAGCCATTCGTCAAATGCCCCTGATAATTTTTGACATATTGTAGGACCTCTTCATACATTGTTTGAACTTCCATAACCAGTGGCATATTAAAAGCTTTCCCTACTTTTGTTCCTAATAGTTCTTGCGCCATCTCCAACATACTTGAAGCGGTCTGTCTGCCGTGCATCAGTACAAGAACATCTACTTTGTTTTCTTTAACGGGCTCACTTTCTCCTAAATTGATAGAAAGAAACATACTGATAAAGCCAATTTCATCAAAAGGAATCTCGACTTGTTCTTCTTCTTCAATGATTGTCGAAAGATCGATTGCTACCTGGAATTCCCTCTTAAAATTTTTTCGTACATTATTCAAATCTGGATGGACAATCATATGTCCTTCTCTCACACGATCCAATGTACTTTGCAAATGCAAAGCAAAAGCAAAACGAGCTTTTTCATTATAAATACGGTCTAACCGTTTTTCAGCCACATCATACAATTGATTGGTTAACCGCCAGATTTCATCTGGCAAAAGATCTTTTGGGATTGAACTTTTAGTCAATTCTTTGACATATGTCTGAAAATAAGCATCCACATCTTTTGAAATGAGCGTCTCCAAATCGATGTTCTCCACACCGGTTTCAGAAAGAGAAGTAACTTTTTCCTCAATATCGTTGTAGACTTGCATGTTTCTTTCTGGATCTTGTGACCAGACAACATCAGCAAATCCTGGTTCAAATGTCAAATACTGGCTCTTGCTGTCCATGAATCGGTCGAGGCGTTCTGGTATTTCTTTGATTTTCAGTAGTCCTTTTTGTACTTGAAGGGAAAGTTCTTCTTTTCGAATGATCAGCTTTTTCTCATGATGCGTTCGGTAATGTAAAAAAGATTTTGCACAGACTAATTTCAGGTCTCGTTTCACTTGACCGATATTCCCTTCCGCATCATAAAGCATGAAGGCAAGAATCGCTTCTTTTTCGATATCGATACGTTGATTCAAACGGTTCGCTTCTTGTTTGATAAAAAGAGAGATGATCTCATAACGCTCATCCAATGAACGCGAAGCAAGGTTTGGCAAGGTGATAGCCATAGGGATCCGTCGGTTGAAGGTAGTCAAGAAGCTTTCTGAAGATTCAGTCGTTGCCCCAATGATCTGAACTGATGCTTCATGTACTTGTGCACTTTCTCCAAGTGGACGATAGATACCTTTATCGATGAAAGTAAACAGCATTTCCTGCCCTTCCGGTGGTAAACGGTGGATCTCATCTAAAAACAATATACCGCCGTCTGCTTTGGCGATTAGACCAGGACTGTCTTGCGCTGCTCCTGTGTAAGCCCCTTTTTTGATCCCAAAGATGTGTCCAAAGAGCAGTTGGGGATTTTGAGCATAATCCGCACAATTGAAAGAAACAAATGGCGCATCGGCTGAAAGCATTTCAGATTCGATTGCAAAATGATACATACATTCCGCAAACATCGACTTCCCTGTACCAGTTTCTCCAAAAATAATGGTATGTAGCCCCCGCGGCGGATAAAGAATCGCTGCTTTTGCCTGCTGTATGCTGACTTTTAAAGAATCATTTTCTCCAACGAGCGTTTCAAAAGTCACTTGCGTAGAAGAGTCGACATGTACTTCATCAGATTTTGATTTTTCCGTTGGCAAGGAGTAAACGACTGGTCGGCCAGCGGTTTTTACAATATGATGAGCCTTATACAGTTCGCTTAAATATCGGCTTGCATTGCTTCGATCAATATTCAAGCGCTCAGCTACATCACTTGCTGTCAATCCTTGTTGGTTTTCTGTCAATAGATGCAAGATCTCTTCTTGACGTTCTTTCACATAATCCCTCCTCTGGCAACCAATTTTGTTCCCGTTTTCATAATCATAGCATAAAAAGGCGCTTATTTGCGCCTTGCTCCTTTATTTCTCTCTTTTTTTGATTTATTTTTAACTTTTTTTCTTGATTTGTTTTTGTTATGCTCTGGATTTTGTTCTTTCCCAGGAAAAGATTTCTTATACTTGTTATTCGCTGCGGTAGCTACATCTTCTTTGATTGGTTGATCCGTTTGTAACTTTCCTCCGTGCAGAAAAATCTCTTCAAGTGTTATGTTTGTCGGACGTAAAAGTCGTTTCAAATCTCTTAAATTGTTATCTTGTACGAGTGTGATCACTGTTCCTTCATTGCCCATTCGTCCAGTTCTTCCAGAACGATGCAAGTAAGCTTCTTCACTTAACGGCACTTCTGCATTCACGACATAAGGAAGTCCTGTAATATCTAAACCTCTAGCCGCCACATCTGTGGTCAAAAGTGCGCTGATCTTTTTCTTTTTGAATTGTTCCAGCGCCGCTTTTCGGAGCAGCTTGTTTTGATCAGAGGCCAGGCTTCCTACAGGCACCCCTCTATACAGCAATTTTTCTTCCATCACACCTAATTCAGTCAGTTGATTAAAGAAAATCAGACCTTGAAAATCTTCTATGTGAGTGAGACGTCTTAGATATTCATCTTTCTTTCGTATTGGCACTCGTAAAAAGTAATGTCTCAAGCCTTTTCGAGAATCATCTTCTGCTGTCACGTCGATCGTCTCAAACGTTTTCCCAGTGATTTTTTCAATGCTTTCAAGGGAACGATCTGCTGTTGCTGAAAAAAAGGCTAGCTGATATTCTGTCGGAGCTTGATGAAGAATCTGATCAATGATTTGGCTGTTCCCCGCATCAAATAGCTGGTCTGCTTCATCAAATACCATTGTTTTCACTTGATGTGCTTTTATTTTTTTAGCTTTCATCAATTCCAATATTCTTCCTGGTGTACCAATCAAGATTTCTGGTTTTTTCTTCAAACCTTCAATTTGTCGTTTAACGTTTGCTCCGCCCACCAAAGATTGGACTTTCAATTCTTTGTCTTTTCCCCATTCACGTGCAACATCTGCTACTTGAATAGCTAGTTCTTGAGAAGATGCAAAGATAACCAACGCACTTGCTTCACCTGGTTCTACGTTTAGTAGTAACGGCCAAAGATAAGCCAGTGTTTTACCTGAACCTGTTGGAGAGATGGCTACTATGCTTTGTTTATTGCTTAATGGCTGAAAAACTGCCTGTTGAATAAGAGAAGGTGTAATAAATCCTTTATTCTCATAATTTTTCTGCCAATTTTCGGGAAATACTTGTACAAATTCGTTCATTAAAAATCTTCCTCATTATCTGCATCGAATTTGATGCCACCATTTTTTCTTAAATCATAAATCACTTGGTTCACATTTCTAGCTAGCTCGATCCACTCTTCATACAATAATCCCCAAGCTGGATCTTTCGGATGAGTCATGACATTGGCAAAATCCTCTGCTTCATCTGCCATTGGATTTTCTGCAGCTGTTACTGCTAAGTCAATGATTTCTTCGTGTACCCGATCATGAAACTCTGCTTGTTCGATTGCATTGACGCCATTCATCACTAGCGTTCCTGAGTCAAAATAGATCTCTGATGGCAGATAAGAATCACCGATTTTACCTGGTTGGATCGATACATCGAAAGTATCATAACGCAAGATTCCCCATCCAAGACCATCCACACCAGTAGAAATCTTTCTTGGGAAATAATGGACTTCTTTTGGCATTCCAAACCAAGCGACAGTTGCATACACAAGGTAAACACCTAAATCCATCAATGCACCACCTGAGAAATGAGTCGAGAAGATATTTGGTTCTTCTCCATCTAATACTTGGTCATAACGCGAAGAATATTTCATATAGCTGAAATTTGCACCGATTATCTCGTCTTTTAATGGTAAGTAATCGGCAATCTTTTTAAAACCTGATTCATGGATATTTCTTGCTGCTTCAAAAAAATACACATTGTGTTCATTTGCCAAATGGATGATTTCATCCATTTCTTTTGGCGTCGAAAAAGCTGGCTTTTCCACTATTACATTTTTACCTGCCAAAATTGCTTGCTTAGTCTGACTAAAATGAAGACTATTTGGAGAAGCTATATAAACAGTGTCCATATGAGCAATATTGAAAAAAGTCTTCAAATCTGTTGCAAATTCGATATCCCCTTCATAATGAGAACCAAATTCCTGTGCTTTTTCCAAATGTCTAGAATATACCGCTGTCAATTCATATTTTTTTGTGCTCAAAGCTGCTTGGACAAATTGATGAGTGATCCAATTTGTTCCAATAATACCTAAGTTGATCATTTTTTTACCTTCTTTCTATTGTATAGGATCTTCAAACGGGATAGCTACATCAAATGGGATAGCCTGCTTGACAGTTACCTCATCTGCCGTTACTTGACAATTATAGGCGAGGATTTGCACTCCACTTTGCTGCGCATGTCGAACCATATCAGCTAGTGCTGGTTGCATTTCTTCATGGATCGTTGCGAAATGAAGATGTTCGAATTGAGCAATAAACAAGACATAAGCGGCATAACCATCTTGTGCGGCATACGCTAATTCTCCAACATGTTTCAATCCTCTGAGTGTAGGCGCATCAGGAAAAGCACCAATTGCTTTATTTTCAAGCGTCATACCTTTGACTTCAACAAATGCTTTTTGTCCGGCCGCCGTCTCCAAATAAATATCAAATTTGGAGTGAAGATAAGTTACTTCCCGCTTGCATGCTGTAAATGGACCAGTTAATCCTGGTAAAAGGATCGTGCCGTCTAAAATACCGTCAGTTGCCAACTGATTAGGCAATTGACTATCGATATTGAACCAATCACCCTTCTTTTTTACAGCAATCAAATCATAGTCGGTTTTCCTTTTAGGTCCAGGAGCAAATACAATAGCCACTTCAGCGCCCGTTATCAGGACCTCTTTTCCTCTGCCTGTATTTTTGACATGCGCGATAATCATTTCTCCGTCTTTTTTCATGCAATGTGCAATAAACCGATTCGGGCGGTCAATAAAAAAAGCTGTTTCAACTTGCTGATACTTCAAATTATGTCACCTGTCTTCCTACTATGTATCCTATCATAATTTGTGGAAAAACAGTAAAAAAACCAGTCGAAAGTCTTAGAGAAATTTTAGTTTTTATTCGGTACAATGAAATAAAGAAGGAAGAATGTTTCTATACGATGATTTTCTCATAAAGGAGTGATTTGGTGATAAAAAAAATGATCTATTTTCTTGGTTCACTCGTTGCCGTTCTCTCAAGTTGGATTTACTTGAAAAAGAAAAAACAAGCAGAAAAATCTGAAAGACTCTCGAGGTATCAAGGTACATGGTTCTTCAGTGATAGCCAGCAAAAACAACAATTACAGATTACATCTGATTACACGTTTTTGATCAACGGTCAGTCACTTGGCACATTTGTGGTAGAAATAGATGAACAGCGTTTAGTCGTACGTGATCAATACGGTTTTTATCTTGTCTTTTCTTATCCCGAACAAACTCTTTATGATGAATCTGCAGATGTCTCGTATAAGTTGACATCTGAAAAATAGACACCTCCCAATATATATCTATAAACGAAAGTATGAGTCTTCTTTCTCGTCTTTCGTTTTTTGTTGTAAAAACGTCCAAAAATCCTTTGTTTTTTATTTAGAAAAATAGTCAATTAACGTTTTTTTTGTTACACTTACTAATGATGGTTTTTACCATGAAAGGATGATCGAATATGACACCAAATCGAGAAGATTATTTGAAAATCATTTTAGAACTAGGCGGAGATACAACGAAAGTCAACAATAAACAAATCGTATCTAGCCTGGATGTCTCGGCTGCATCTGTCAGTGAAATGATTTCTAAACTTGTGAAAGAAGAGCTTGTAGAACATTCCCCTTATCAAGGTGTACAATTGACTGCAAGCGGACTGCAAAAAGCTAGCAGTTTGATTCGCAAACATCGTTTATGGGAAGTTTTTTTAGTTGAACATTTAGACTATAGCTGGAATGAAGTCCACGATGATGCTGAAGTATTGGAACATGTGACTTCGGAACATCTTGCAGATCATTTAGAAAACTATTTGAATCATCCTGAACATTGTCCTCATGGAGGATCGATTCCTAAAAAAGAGGAAGTCGTCCATGAAGAACGCCGGCAAACACTAGAATCCTATCCTGTCGGTACAAAAGTGCGTATCGCACGAGTGCTTGATGAAAAAGAATTGTTGGATTACTTAGTCACAATTGACCTGAATATCAACGAAGAGTATGAGATCGTTGATATCGCAGCTTATGAAGGACCAATCACTATCCAAAATGATAGAAAGAAAATACCCGTCAGCTTCAAGGCGGCCAGCACGATTTTTGTCGATAAAATATAAAGGAGTGTATCTACATGTCTAATGAAAAAAATGTATTGTTTACGATATTCGGCGGCACAGGTGACCTAGCCCAACGTAAATTGTACCCGTCTTTGTTCCGCCTTTACAGAAAAGGAAATTTAGGCGAGCATTTTGCCGTGATCGGAACCGCTCGCCGTCCTTGGAGCGATGAACACTACCGTGAAGTTGTCAAAGAAACGATCCGTGCATTGAATCCTTCTGATGAAGAAGCAACTACTTTTGCTAGTCATTTTTACTACCAATCCCATGATGTAAATGATTCAACACATTATCAAACATTAAAAGAATTGTCTGACCGATTAGATGGACACTATCAGTTAAACGGCAATCGCGTCTATTATTTGGCCATGGCACCTCAATTTTTCGGAACGATCGTTTCTCATTTAAAATCACAAAACATTATGACAAAAAATGGCTTCAATCGTTTGATTATAGAAAAACCGTTTGGATCGGATTACCAATCTGCTTTCGAATTGAATCAGCAAATCAGAGAAGTATTCCCAGAACAAGATATTTTCAGGATCGATCATTATTTAGGGAAAGAAATGATCCAAAACATCTCAGCTATCCGTTTTGCCAATAATATTTTTGAGGCTCAATGGAATAATCGTTACATCGATAATATCCAAATCACTTTTGGTGAAAACCTTGGTGTAGAAGATCGCGGGGGCTACTACGATCATAGTGGCGCACTGAAAGACATGGTGCAAAATCATATTTTGCAAGTTGTAGCATTACTTGCAATGGAACCACCAGTAGCATTTTCCGAAAAAGAAATCCGTACAGAAAAGATCAAAGCATTGAAAGCAATCCGCATCTACAACGAAGAAGAAGTGTTAGAAAACTTCGTTCGTGGACAATATGCTCAAGGTGAATTAGATGGCGTACAATTCAAAGGTTATCGAGAAGAAGACAAAGTGGATGCTCAATCAGAGACCGAAACCTTCGTCGCAGGAAAATTCACTATCGACAACTTCCGTTGGTCTGGTGTTCCCTTCTATGTGCGTACAGGAAAACGTTTGACTGAAAAAGGTACTCGGATCAATATCGTGTTCAAACAGGTTCCTGTTAATGTATTCAAAACATCTGTCGATGAACCATGTGACGATACGACACTCCCACCGAATGTTCTAACGATCTATATCCAGCCAACTGAAGGATTTTCTTTATCCCTGAATGGAAAAGAAGTAGGTCAAGGGTTTGAAACGGAACCAATCAAATTAGAATTTCGAAATAGTGCAGAAATGGTTGAAAATAGCCCAGAAGCTTACGAAAAATTACTGCTAGATGCGTTGAATGGTGATGGAACGAATTTCTCTCATTGGGAAGAAGTCGCTCAATCTTGGCATATCGTGGATGTCATTCGCAAAGCTTGGGACCAAACACAACCGGACTTTCCAAACTACAAGGCCGGATCAATGGGGCCTAAAGCAGCTTTCGAATTACTTGAAAAAGACGGATTCGAATGGATCTGGCAACCAGATAACTGGTATCGCGAACGTGGAAAATTAATCGATTGATAACAAAAGGGGTTGTGACAAAAAACATGTCACAACCCCTTTTCCATTTTACTTTTCTTCGAATCCTTCAGCTACAGCTTCAGGATAGAATGCTTCAACGATTTTTGCACAACGACCGCATAGATGAGGAAGTTTTTCATCTACTCCTACATCTTTACGAACTTGACGACAGCGATCGCACGTTTCTCCGTCTGCTTTTTCCACTGTAATAGCAACATCATCAAATACCACAGCATTATCTGGCACTTGTACATCTGCTTCCATTACTTCAAAGTAGTCTGGGGAAACGATCAGCAATTGTGCAATATCTGCATCCAAAGCTTTTAACATTTCACGAACTTGTTGTTTTGGATAAACAGTTAGTTTTGCTTCCAATGATTTACCAATCAATTTGCTATTTCTTGCTTCTTCCAATGATTTTAAGACCTTGTCACGGAAATCCATGAAAGCAGCCCAAGTGTCCATCAATTCCTCTTGGTTCGCAAACTCTTCATAGCCAGGAAACTCGCTTAACTGAACGTATGCTTCTTCTTCTTTCAGGAATGACCAGATTTCTTCCGCCGTATGTGGAATGATAGGCGTCAATAGTTTCGTCAAAGCTACAGCTGTTTGATAGAAAACAGTTTGCATACAACGACGTTGATAATCATCTTCTGCTTCGATATAAACCACATCTTTAGCAAAATCCAGGTAGAAGGACGATAGATCAACCGTCAAGAAGTTCATAACTGTACGGTAAATATGCATGAAATTATATTTGTCATATCCTTCTTCTCTGATTTCTTTGATTACTTGGTTCAATCGTACGGTCATGTATTTGTCTACAGAGCGTAAATCATTGTACGAAACAGTATCTTTTTTAGGATCGAAATCTTCTGTATTCGCTAATAAGAAACGCATCGTATTTCTGATCTTACGATATACCTCTGCCACTTGACTTAAGATATCCATAGATACACGAACATCTGCTTCATAATCGACACTAGATACCCACAAGCGAAGGATATCTGCACCAAATTGTTTGATCACTTTTTCTGGTGCAATGATATTTCCTAAAGATTTACTCATCTTACGGCCTTCGCCATCTAAAGCAAATCCTTGAGAAATAACTGATTTATATGGTGCTACGCCATTGATAGCCACACTTGTCGTGATACTTGAGTTGAACCAGCCACGATATTGGTCTGATCCTTCTAAGTACATATCTGCTGGGAATGATAATTCTGGTCGTTGACGTAAAACAGCTTCATGAGAAGAACCAGAATCAAACCAGACATCCATGATATCTTTTTCTTTTGTAAATTCGCCATTAGGAGAACCTGGGTGAGTAAATCCTTCAGGAAGAAGTTCTTTTGCTTCTTTTTCAAACCAGATGATTGATCCATGTTCAGCGAATAATTTTGCTACATGTTCGATTGTTTCTGGCGTGATGATTGCTTCACCATTTTCAGCATAGAAAATCGGAAGCGGCACTCCCCATGCACGTTGACGAGAAATGACCCAGTCGCCGCGATCACGGATCATATTATATAAACGTGTTTTTCCCCATGGAATAACCCAATCTACTTTTTCTACTTCATCCAAAATATTCTGACGGAATTTATCGATAGATGCAAACCATTGTGGAGTTGCACGATAAATCACAGGTTTTTTCGTCCGCCAATCGTGAGGATAACTATGGGTAAAGAAATCTAGTTTCAGCAAAGCTCCTTTTTCCTTTAATAAATCAGTAATCATAGGATTTGCTTTATCATAAAAGATTCCTTCAAATCCAGGAGCTTCTTCTGTAAACAACCCTTTTGAGTCTACAGGTGACACTACAGATAGTTTATATTTGCTACCGGCGATATAGTCATCTTCCCCGTGTCCTGGAGCAGTATGGACTAATCCAGTACCAGCGTCTAAAGTAACATGGTCACCTAAAATTACGAGCGATTCACGGTCATAGAATGGATGACTTGCAGTCATATATTCCATTTCTTGGCCAGCAAATTCTTTTAGAACCGTTACATTTTCCCAACCGATTTCTGTTTGAACTGTTTCTAGCAAATCTTTTGCTACAACAAACTTACGGCCATCAGCTTCGACCAGTACATACGTAAATTTGGGATTTACAGCAATACCTTGGTTTGCTGGCAATGTCCATGGTGTTGTCGTCCAAATGACGAAAGCTGTATCTTCATCAAGGATGCCTTTACCGTCTTTGACATTGAAAGCTACAAAAATAGATGGAGATTTTACATCTTTATATTCAATTTCAGCTTCCGCTAAAGAAGACTCACTTGACGGAGACCAGTAAATGGGTTTCAATCCTTTGTAAATATAGCCTTTTTCAGCCATTTTACCAAATACGCGTACTTGTGCAGCTTCATACGAAGGGTCTAATGTAACATAGGGATGTTCCCAATCTCCTGCAACTCCTAGGCGTTTGAAATCTTCTCGTTGTTTATCTACTTGGGAAAGTGCATATTCACGACATTTTTCCAAATATTCTGCCATGGACATTTCTTTACGTTTCACGCCTTTATTAGCCAACACTTGTTCGATTGGCAATCCATGTGTATCCCATCCTGGAACATATGGTGCGCGGTAGCCAGACATTGATTTTGAACGAATGATAATGTCTTTACTGATTTTATTCAATGAGTGCCCTAAATGGATATTTCCATTGGCATAAGGAGGTCCATCATGAAGAACAAAGCTAGGTTTTCCTTCGTTCAATTCTTGTCTTTTTTGGTAGATTTGATTTTCTTCCCATTCTTTTTGCCATTCGCCTTCTCGGTTTGGCAAATTACCACGCATAGGGAATTTTGTTTTTCCTAATTGCAAGGTTTCTTTCATTTTCATTCAACCATTCACTCCTTCGTTTATTTTCCGGACACAAAAAGGCATGTTCAGCCGCAAGGGACGAACATGCCGTGGTACCACCCAAATTTAGTTGCATCTATCTAATGCAAACTCTCTGTGACCAATAACGAGGTCAGCCGCTGCTTCTTACTCTAGTTTCAGAAAAGCAGTCTCAAGTAGAGGATCTTTCACGATGCAGTGTCTTACCGATCTTCCACTCTCATCGGCTCGCTTTAAGAATAACAAAGTGCTTTTCTGTTCTACTCGTTTTCATGTTCACCAGGTACGATTGAGATATCGATAGCCTGTGTATCAAATGCCGTCATAGGTGCTTCTATGACTCCTGTGTCTGAGTTTACATCAGTATCATTTTCGTTGTCAAGCTGTTTTGCTAAAACTTCTTTGATCACTTCATGGCTGTCAGTCACATAGCTAGAGAATGGTTGTAAAATTTCGTCCCATTCTGGACTTTTCACTTGTTCCAATTGAGATTCAAGCATCAAGCTGATACGTTGATGGAATACTCGTGTCTTTTTCTTAAGATCTTCTGTTTCTGTCGCAAGCTGTCTTGCTTTTTCTGTTGCATCTGTCAAGATTTTTCTTGCTTTTTCTTCTGCATCAGTTGTTAATTGGTGTGCACGTTTTTCAGCATTCGCAACTAACTCATCTGCTTTGTTTTGTGCAGAAGTAACGATCACTTCAGATTCTTTACTTGCACTTGTTTTTACTTTATCCGCTGTGTCTTGAGCTACGATGATCGATTGGTTCAATGCATCTTTCAATTCATTGAAATACTCAAGTTTTTCTTCTGAATGTTTGACTGCTTTTTCTAATTCACGATTTCTTTGAGTCAATTCTTCATAGTCACGAACAACTAAATCTAAGAAATCATCTACTTCGTCTTGATTATATCCCCGCATTTTTGTTGGGAATGTCTTATTTTGGATATCTAATGGAGTTAAAGCCATGAGTAAACCACCTTTTTATTTTATTTACGTAATACACCGAACAACACCCTGTACTTTTCTTTTTTCGTCTTCCCCTCAAGTTCTTGGATCTGGACTCTGCCGTAACCCCTGATTGAAATAATATCTAATAGTTCAAGTACAAAATCAGGTCTTGTATTTTCTGTCCAATTCACTTTTACTTTACCAGCTTCGATCAGCTGCTTGGACCGCTGTCTGGAAATATTATAAATCTCAGAGATCACACTGTCCAGTCGCATAGAACTAACAGTCCCTCTTTCTTGTGTCCAGCTGTCTTTCGGCAAAATCATTTCTGTGTATTTGATTGGTTCCAAGCGTACAGCAACTTTTCCAATCTTTGTTACTTGTGCAGCAACAAAATGATCCACCTCATTTGCAATAAATACTTGCCAGCGATCGCCATCTGAGATGATATCGCCAAAGTAAGAGCGTTTGATACCTGTTCCCACTAAAGTCCCAAGGATTTTCCCATGACTTAGACTGGCAAATTTGCTAGGATAATGGATTTCATACAATGCTGTTTCAAAATCTTCCTCTACAGGTTCGTAATAATCGGGGAAAATCAAACATCTTTTTCTTTCTGCCTGTTCATATCCACCATAAAACATGAAACGCAAATCACTGCTTTGCCGAATCAGTGTTTCTAAAATATAGGATTGTCTGGGGTCAAGAAATTCAGTCAGATATGGCGCATATTGTCCTTGAACTTGTTCAATCCAATCACCTACTGAGTCG
Organism: Enterococcus sp. HMSC061C05; assembly: GCF_001814765.1. Classification (NCBI taxonomy): domain Bacteria; kingdom Bacillati; phylum Bacillota; class Bacilli; order Lactobacillales; family Enterococcaceae; genus Enterococcus; species Enterococcus sp. HMSC061C05. Next base: position 53,646 of record NZ_KV817761.1, on the reverse strand, counting down.
ATAAATGCACGTTCATCTGCCCGAAAGTGCTGGTATACATTTGCATCCAAAATTTTCCCCTCCTATCTATTCTGAGAATAAAGATTTTGTTGCTTGAATCAATAAACTAAATGGATAGTTATCCATATAACGATCTGTGCTAATCCTTGTACGGCTAAGTTCAAGATTAGAATGGCCCCTAAAATCGTGAAATCCAAAGGACCGATCCTTAAAGGCAGACGGTCGAATAAACTGATATACGGTTCACAGATCTTAGCTAAAAACCGTCCTAATCCTGATTGATAACCGCCTGGAAACCAAGAGAGCAAAGCATATACCATCAAGATAATGCTATAGAAATAGGCTGCCCGTTGAATTAAATGAAGTAATAGCGCAATAATATAAATCGTAGTTCCTCCTCTTACAGATCAAACAAATTCGCATCTGCAAAAGATTGAGCGGTTGAACTGTCAATCTCCATCCCTGTCGGTGTACAAAGAAAAATCTCATCTCCAACGCGTTTGATATCTCCATCTAATGCATAAACTGTTCCTGTTAGAAAATCAACGATTCTTCTCGCTTGCTTTTCTTCCACTAAATGAAAATTCACTAAGGTTGCTTCTCCAGCGATGATTCGTTTAGCAATCGCCATCGCTTCAGAATAAGCTCTTGGTTCCATCACAGTGATTTTTCCCGCAAGATTTGCTTTAGGTTGTGTAGACGTTCTTGAAGCTGTTCTTTCTTTCGCTACAGTTTTTGTAGGTGATTGATGTAGTTCAATTACTTTTTTCTTTTCAGCCGGCTGAATACTTTCATGCGTTACAGGACGTGAAGTCGCCGTTTTTTGTTTCTCATGAGTATTCGCAGCAGATACAGAATGAGTTGGTTGATTCTGTTTTGTATTTTTTTTAGTTGGCTGTACAGCCTTTTTTGTTGTTTCAGGATAATCTTGGTATTCGTACTCTTCCTCATCAGCTAATCCGAAAAAATTAGCAATTGCTCCTCTGTTTAAAAGCGGCATTTTTGTTCCTCCTTTATTCGTCTTTGAATAGCGCTGTTCCTACACGGATAAATGTTGCACCTTCTTCAATCGCAATTTGAAAATCCTGACTCATCCCCATGCTTAATTCATTACATGGTGCATGGGCATAACCTTTTGCTTGAACAAGATCACGCAATTCTTTCAGCGTACCAAACACTTTATGGATTTGCTCATCAGAAGCTTCTTTAGGCGCCATAGTCATTAACCCAACAACCTTGATTTTTGTGCAGGCAGCTAAAGATTCCACAAACGGTAAAAGCTCATCTGGTGAAATTCCATGTTTTGATTCCTCACCAGAAACATTTACTTCAATAAAACAGGATAATTCTTTTTCTAACCGCTTCTGGATTTCTTCTGCTAATCTTAAACTGTCCAACGCATGAAAGTAATCAATTTCATTTACAATCAATTTTACCTTTCTGCGCTGTAAATTACCAATTAAATGCCACTTTATTTCGGGAAAATCAAATAAATCTTGTTTCTTTTGTAATAGTTTATCTACTCGGTTTTCTGCACAATTCATAACGCCAGCTCTGACCAATTTTTCAGCTTGAGCTGATTCAACAGATTTTGTTACAGCTACTAATGTAACTTCTTTCGGATCACGATGAACAAGAGCACACGAATCCTGAATTTCTTGCTTGATTTTCTGCAAGTTGTCAGCAATCATGTGCTCTTCCTCTCCTTTATTTTTTACGACGGAAAAACGGTGGCGTATTTAATTCATCATCGCCATGAGATTTTGTTTCTTCGCGGTTGAATGTATCAAATTCTTTTTTTTCGATATTGTCAAAATTGGAATCATCAACTCTAGGACGAACATTTTGTTCACGTCTGATATCCCAATCGCCAAAACTGTTTTCTTCTTCTGCAGAAGTTGGTTTAGCTTGATCCATATCTAATACAGTCTTTTGAGCAGGTGATTGCATTTGTGCTTGTCTAGCTGGACGGCTAGACTTGCGCTCCTTTTTTGATTCATCGATACCTGTTGCGATGACCGTCACGCGGATTTCATCGCCCATTTCTTCATTGATAGATGTACCTAGAATAATATTTACATCGCCAGTTGCTGCATTTGCTACGATATCTGAAGCATCTTGTGCTTCAAACAATGTCATATCCAAACCGCCTGTGATGTTAAGAAGTACTTGTTCCGCTCCATCAATAGATGTTTCAAGCAATGGAGAGGAGATTGCTTTTTTCGTTGCTTCTACTACGCGATCTTCTCCACTAGCTACACCGATTCCCATCAATGCTGTACCTTGGTTTTCCATCACTGTTTTCACGTCAGCAAAGTCAAGGTTAACGTAACCTGGTGCCGTAATCAAGTCAGAGATACCTTGTACACCTTGACGTAAAACGTTATCTGCTTCACGGAAAGCTTCAAGCATTGGTGTCTTTTTATCTACAACTTCTAGTAAACGGTTATTTGAGATAATCAATAATGTATCGACATTTTCTTTCAAACGAGCGATACCTTCTGCAGCAAAACGGCCACGTTTAGGTCCTTCAAAAGTGAACGGACGTGTAACGACACCAACGGTCAATGCGCCCAGTTCTCTAGCGATCCCTGCAACGATTGGCGCAGCACCTGTACCAGTTCCTCCACCCATTCCTGCAGTGATGAAAATCATATCTGCACCGTCTAAAGCTTCTCGTAAGGATTGTTCACTTTCTTCTGCCGCTTTTTGTCCAACTTCTGGTTGAGAACCAGCCCCTAAACCACGAGTATATTTTGGTCCTAATTGGATAACTGTTTCAGCTTTTGAATTTTTTAATGCTTGCACGTCTGTGTTGGCCGTAATGAATTCAACACCTTTGACGTTTTCTTCAATCATTCGGTTCACAGCATTTCCACCGCCACCGCCGACTCCGATGACTTTGATTACTGCGCCGTCATTGATATTATTATCAATTGAGAATTCCATATCTTATTCCTCCCAGGATGAATTAATCAAAAATATTTGTAAAGAAACCCTTGATTTTATTTTTTACATTTTCTCCGGATTCTTTTGGTTCCGGCTCATCGTAGACTGTTTCTTCAGGTGCTTCATAGCTTTCATATGTGTTTGTTGTTTCTTGTTCAACTACCATTTGACGAGCTGCTGAGGTCTCACCTGTAACAGCAATTTTTGCCAATTGATACACTTCGCTCAAGTTTGCTGAATAATCAACGATACTTATTACATTTGTAAATACCGGGTTTCTCAGTCCCATGTGATTTGGAACATACAGTTTCACATTTACGCCGAAGATTTCTTGCGCCAAGTCCACAACACCTGGAAGACTAGCAGCTCCGCCTGTCAATACGACGCCACCTGGCAACTCTAATGCTTCGATTTGGTCCAATGCATCTTTTGCTTTATTGAAAATCTGTTCCATACGAGCTGAAATAATTTCTGACAAATAGCGTTCATCGACTTTCACTGGTTCTGACTGGCCAATTACATCTACTGGAAACTCTTCATCTGGTGATGTCCGTTCTGGATATGCATCCCCGTAATTTATTTTCAACGCTTCTGCATTGTTAAAAGACGTATTTAATACAATAGAGATATCTTTAGTGACAAATTCGCCACCTTCTTGGTCGAGACTGGTAAACTTCAATTGCTTATCATGCATAACAGCTGTTGTCGTTTGGCCACCACCCATATCAATAACGATCGTACCAAAATCTTTTTCTCCGTCAGAAAGAATTGATTCTGTCAGCGCTAAAGGAGTAATCACCATTTCATTGACGATTAATCCGGCATTTTCCACGCATTTACGTATGTTATGGATGATCGTTTTGGGTCCGGTAAACAACAGACCGTACATTTCTAATCTTACGCCGATCATTCCACGAGGGTCTTTGATTCCCTCGAATCCATCGACAGTAAAATCTTGTGGCAAAATTGACACGATTTGACGTTCAGGAGGTATTGAACGAACAAGGGCAGCAGAAGCCACATTTCTGACATCTTCATCGGTGATTTCCTTTGAATCTCCGTTAACTGCAATCATTCCCTGGCAATTTTCTACTTCAAGCATGTTTGCTGGCAAACCGACACTTACGCCTTTGATCTGGATACCTGCTTTTTCTTCTGCTTGTCGTACTGCTCGTTGTATCGCTTGGACCGTTTTATCGATATCAACGATAATGCCTCGGTTAATCCCTTCTGATTTTGCGTTTCCTACTCCAATAATATTCATTTGGCTGTCGATATATTCAGCCACGACAACTTTAACAGATGTCGTTCCAATATCAAGGCCTACATACATTCCTGTTTTTGCCATGAATGGGATTCCCTCCTACTTACTATTCCATATACAAGCGAACAACTAGCGTCCGTTTTAAAATATACTTATTAATAGATATATTCACTGCTTTCAATTCTACCATAAATTACTGGTTTTTAGAAAGTACATTCTTACTTTTTAAAGTTGTTTTATCAATTTTCATTTAAACTTGACGGAGTTGTACTTGGATTGTCTTCTATTTGACTTGTTTCACTTGAATTATTTGAATCAGATGAGCCGTTTGTATCAGACGATTCAGGTGTATCTGCTGCTTGCGTTTCTGCCTCTTCACTTGACCCATTTGTTTGATCCGCGTTTTCTTCACTTCCAGTTGTTTCTTCCGTTTGGTCCGATTCTGCCGTTTCTTGAGTACTGCTGTAAGGATATGAGTAGATGCCAACTTCCATGTCGATCACACCTTTTTCATCCATGTCTTTGGCTACTTGCGAATAATATTTCATTTGGTTCGCAAGATTATTGATATTTACAATGACTTGATTGCCATCATTCATGTTCAATTGGATCAGGTTTTTATTACTTGCTCTTGGTGTATACTTGATTTCAGAGATTGCTTTTTGCAATTCTGATGATAACTGATTGTATTGCTTTGTTAATTCTTTGATTTTTGCTGAATCTTTGAACTCTTCTAAGATAGGGAGATTTTTTGTAGGATTTGCTACTTTTTCATCTAATACTGTTCCATTTTCAATTACTGGATAGTATTGATTATCTTTTGCAATCAAAGCGATTTCTTTGTATTCTGTCACATCCAAATCGAACTCATTTATCCCTTTGAAGTGTATAGCTGCTTTTTCGATTCTCGGCTGTGCTTTTTTTAGCCGTTCGATATAAGTGGATCGATCGAAATACTGCCCCCAGACATTTTCTCCCAATGACAATTTGGTATCAGAGATGATTTCCTGACTGTTGACTACCTTATTACCTGACACTGCAACAGCTTGTAGCTTGCTATAAGGAGAAACATAATAGATCAAAAAAATCAGCGGTATGCCCAATACAGTAATAATCAATGCTAACCGACGAAACAGTACTTTATGCCTTTGACTTTTTAAATTGGGGAGACGATTCAAAAAAGAACCGTTATACGGGCCACCGTTTTTCTTTTGCTTGATCTCTTCAAAAAATTCGATTTTTTTCTCGGACTGGCTTTCTGACTGGCTTGTTTCTTGCTGTTCCTCTTGAACCGTTTTTTCTTCTTCAGAATCTGAAAGGGGTGTGTCTAATGGTGTGTCTTCTTTTTTTGGCTCTTGGTTTTTCATCCCTTGTTCTGCCAGATATTTTCGGTTAGCCTTTTGCCAAGGAGTCAAATTGTTTTCATCAGAAGACGGATGAGACAATTTTTTAGGTTCTTTTTTCTTACTCACTAAGACCACCGCCTTTATTTTTTGATTATTTGATTCACTACGTCATAAAGACGTTTTGAAGCATCAGGGATGCCTTGTTCTTTAGAAGCTCGGCACATTTGCTTTTGCAATTCTTCATCATCCATGATTTCGTTAATTGTCTGACTTAGTGATTCACCCGTTAGCTCATTATCCGCAATCATTTTTGCTGCTCCTGCATGAACAAGACTCATTGCATTTTTAGTCTGATGATCATTCGTAACATATGGACTGGGAACCAGCACTGCCGGAAGCCCCAAAGCTGTAAATTCTGCGATCGAAGTTGCACCAGCACGTCCCACTAGCAGATTGCTCGAAGCCATGACTTCTGCCATGTTTTTGATGTAAGGCTGGACACTAATGTTTTGTATTTCAGGATTTATTTTATTTAGGATTTCTTCATAATATCTTTCTCCTGAAGCATACAAGACTTGATAAGAGGAAGGAATATATTCACTTAAAAAAACCGATACCGCTTGATTGATTTTAAGTGCTCCTTGACTGCCGCCAAAAATCAAGACTGTTTTCTTTTCTGGATCCAACCCAAATGTTTTCAAAATATCTGATTTTTTAGTATCTGCTACTTCTTGTGCTCGAGGATTACCTACAAGGACTGATTTGTTTTCAGGAAAAAAAGGAGCCGCATCTTTGAATGAAAGAGCGATCCGATCCACATATCGGCTTAAAAATTTATTGGTAACACCTGGTACACTGTTTTGTTCATGGATAATAGTTGGAATTCCCATTTTTGATGCAGCATACACTACCGCTCCGGATACATATCCTCCAGTACCGATAACGATATCTGGTTGAAAATCACTGAGGATTTTTTTTGCTTGACGGATACTCTTAAGAAACAATCGGATTGTCTTGATATTATGCATGGAAATTTTTCGTTTAAAGCCTTGAATCTCCAAAGTATGGAAAGGCATTCCTGTATCTGGGACAATTTTATTTTCCAGACCACGTTTTGCTCCCACATACATGAATTCAGCATTCGGTTCTTGAGTCTTCACATAATTGACAAAGGCAAGAGCCGGATAAATATGTCCTCCCGTTCCTCCGCCTGTAACCAAAATTTTCATTTTTTATCGCTCGCTTCTACTTTTTCTATTTTAATTGATTCACAGCTTCCATGAATCGGTTTCCTCTAGTTTCAAAATTAGGGTATTGATCCCAGCTGGCATTCGCTGGTGATAGTAAAATCACATCACCATCTGTACTGTTTTCTAATGCTAAAGGAACTGCTTGTTCTACAGAATCGGCTGTTACTATCGTTTCGATGCCTGCTTTTTTTCCAGCATCGATCAATTTTTCTTTTGTTTGACCAAATACGATCATTGCTTTGATTCCTTTTAGTGAAGGAACCAATTCATCAAATGTATTTCCTCTATCTAATCCGCCTGCCAATAACACGACCTTAGCCGTTTCAAATCCGCTTAGAGCCATTTTAGTCGCTAAAATATTGGTTGCTTTTGAATCATTATAAAATTTTCTGCCTTGAATCTCTCCTACATATTGCGTACGATGCGGCACGCCATGGAATAAATGCAACGTTTGTCGTATAGCTTCATTTGATACACCATACAATTTTGCTACAGTAATAGCAGCTAGCGCATTTTCTACATTATGCATACCTGGTACGCCAAGTTCAGAAATTTCCATTATTTTTTCTTTTCTATAATAAATTGCGTGATCGTCAGCATACACACCGTCTTCCAACACTTCTTTTGTCGAAAAAGGCAGGACGCGTGCTTTTGTTCTTTGCGCTAATTCTTGTAGTTCTGACTGATTCCAGTTAAGAACCAGATAATCTTCAGCTGTCATATTTTTTTGAAGGTTCCATTTAGCATTGACGTATTCTTTTCTTGTGCCATGATAATCAATATGTGCTTCATAAATATTGGTGATCACCGCTATATGAGGATGGAAATCTGTGATTCCCATGAGTTGAAAACTAGATAACTCCATCACGATTTTATCTTCTGGTTTCGCTTCTTGCGCGACACCACTTGCTGGATACCCAATATTTCCTGCTAAACGGGCAACTCCTTTGTCTACGCCTGCATTCAGTAGTAGTCCAGTCATTGTTGTTGTCGTGGTTTTTCCATTCGTTCCTGTAATCCCAATAATTGGGCATTCCGCTACTTCGTAAGCTAGCTCCACTTCCGTAATTACCGGAATACCCATTTCTTGGGCTTTTGCTACTAAAGGATGGCTGTAGGGAATCCCAGGATTTTTGACCATCAACGAAAATTCTTCATCTAGTAATTCGATTGGATGACTGCCTGTTATTACTTTTATCCCTAAAGAAAGCAATTCTTGTGCTTCCGGATTTTCATCAAAAGGTTTTCCGTCATTAACGGTGACAAGTGCGCCCAATTCATGTAATAATTTGGCCGCACTTACTCCGCTTTTTGCGAGTCCTAAGACAAGCACTTTTTTATTTTCATATGTTGATATTTTTTTCATTTCCTGTCATCTCCTACCAAACGATCCATAATGTGATCAATGAAGTCACAATGCTGATCAACCAAAAAACTGTATCAATCTTCCACTCCGACCATCCGCACATTTCAAAATGATGGTGGATTGGAGACATTTTAAAAATTCGTTTTCCCGTAAGTTTAAAGGATGTAACTTGAAGCATCACACTTGCAGTTTCCATAACATAAATCAAGCCAATCAAAAGCAATGTCCACTCTTGGTTCAGCATCATAGAAATAGCCGCTAAAAGTCCGCCCAAAGCTAATGAACCAACATCTCCCATAAAAATCTTGGCAGGTTTCCGGTTATAGACGAAGAATCCAAGTAAACCACCTAAGACACTGAGACAAATGATTAATACATCATACTGATGCTGATGCCAAGCAATCAGACCGTAAGCTGCAAAAGAGATGCTGCCTAAGCCAGCAACTAATCCATCGATACCATCCGTCAGATTGACCGCATTTGAAAATCCAACAAGCCAGAAGATAGCGAAAACCCCATAAATGATTCCTAAAGGCAGATCCAGCCCAAAGAAATTCAATACACCTGGATAGCCTTCAGAACGGTAAACAAGATAAAAGATGATTCCCCCTAGAACCTGTCCAATCAGTTTCTGTTTCGAGTTCAGCCCCATGTTTCTTTTCTTGAAGATCTTTATAAAATCATCAAGAAAACCAATTACTCCATATAATGCTAATACAAAAAGCAAGATGAAAAGAGTAGGAGTCAGCTGTTTTTGCCAAGCTCCAACCCAAATCCCTGTCAAAATAGAGCCGATCAGAAACACTAAGCCGCCCATTGTAGGAGTTCCGGCTTTGATATTGTGCCACTTTGGTCCCTCCTCGCGAATCGCCTGACCTTGCTTTTTCATTTGAAAGTAACCAATAAATAGCGGCATTGCGGCAATCGTCATTGCACAACTGCTGACAATGGGAATCAATGCTTGTGTCCATTCCATGCTCATTTCTCTCCTATTTCTCTTCTTATTCTTCTAAAGTAAAATTAAGTTTTTCTTTTGTGATTTTTTCATATGGAGCAAGTTCTTGTTTGACACAATAACCATCCCCATCAAAACTAACTTCGATACCAAGGATTTTCCCTAGCTTCATGATATCTGCTTTTGACCATCCAGTTACATCAGGCATCAGCTTGTCGCCGCCAGTATATAGAATCAGTTTTTCTCCAGAGATCAACTGATCACCGTTGGCAGTAGATTGTTTTTGTACTTTTTTCCCGTTACCGATAACGACAGGTTGCAGTCCGCTTTTTTGAGCATCCGCTGCTGCAACATCTGCTTCTAGATTACGATAATCGGCTACGGATACTTTTTCTGTTTTGGTTTCTGTATCCGTATCTTCTTCAGTTTCTTTAAAATCCATTGCCCGTTTCATCAATGGATTTGCGATTTTAGCCAAAGCCATTCGATCATATGTCTTAGGGTGTTTCATTGTTAGATACAAGACATAGTCTGGATCTTCAGAAGGAACCATCTCCACAATCGAATACAGGTAGGCTGTATCTCCTGTTTGGTATCCCCCTGTATCAGAAGCGATTTGGGCTGTTCCGGTTTTTGCCGATACATTGTATCCAGGTACACTATATACGCCATAAGCACTACCGTAGTTTTCGCTTTCGACAACATCTCTCATATATTCACGGACTTTTTCTGTTGTTTCTTTTGAAAAAGGTTGTCCTAGAACTTCTGTTTGAGTTGTTCGCTCTTCTCCAGTTTGAGGATCCACTACTTTGCTGATATATCGAGGTTGAATCATTGTACCGTTATTCGCAATAGAAGTGAAAGCTTTCATCATTTGGAAATTCGTCACACCTACCGCTTGTCCATAAGCACTCATTGCTCGGTCGACAATATTTGATGTAGGCAAAGCACCATTTACTTCGTCATCTAATCCAGAATGGGTACTTTGTCCAAATCCTAGTTTTTGTAAATAATTGTACCATCGTCCGCCTAATCGCTGTTCCAGTATGACCATCCCGACGTTACTTGACCATGAAAGAGCTTGACGCATGGTCAGCACACCTTTTTCACCAAAGTCATGGTCATTGATCGTCGCATCTTCTACTTGGATTTTTCCAGATTGGAAGGTTTCATTCTCGTTGAATTCTCCTTCTTCGATAGCGGCTGCAGTAGTGAAAACTTTCATGGTTGATCCTGGCTCATAACTATCTTGTACCAAGAAATTACGCCAGATAGCATCTTCTCCAGTCAAACCTTCCATTGTTTCGGGATTAAAAGTAGGACGCTGCCCCATCGCCAAAATCTCTCCAGTTTTTGCTTTCATCAAGACTGCTGTCAATTCTTCCGGTTGATATTCTTCATTTACTTGATCCATCAGTGTTTCCAAATAACTTTGTAGTCTACTGTCCAAAGTCGTGTAGATATCTTGTCCATCAACAGCTTTTTCTTCTTCTGCTACTGTACCTGGCAGAGGATTTTGAAAATTATCTTTTTGATAAATAATCTTACCATCTTTACCGCTCAAAATATCATTGTAAGCAGACTCCAAACCTAGTTTACCAACTAAGCCATTCTCATCTTTGTCTGGAACTGCATATCCGATAAAATGAGAAGAAAAGACGCCATTTGGATACATCCGAGCCTGATGGTCGACAAAGTAAAGACCAGCGACACCTTCTTTTTTCATATCTGCTTCGATGTTTTGCTTGGTTTCTTGGGAGATATTTTTCCCATAGCTACCAAATTCAACTTGATACAGCTCTTTTTTTGCGCCGTCTTCTAAAATATTCAGTGCATCTTTTTTGTCTATAGAAAGATTCTTATGCAGGATTTCTGCTATTTTATCAAAATTCTTTTCTTCGACATACAGCTTTTTATCCCCAGAAGTATATGTTTTTGAGAGTATCGCTTTAATTGAATAAGAGGAGGCATCTTCTGCGAGCGCCACACCGTTACGATCATAAATCGTTCCTCTTTTTGCTTTTACTACTTCACTTCCTTGGTACAACTGTTTTGTTTTTTCAGCTAATGAGGTACCAGCAACATGACCTCCAATAACGATATACGAGAAACGGACGGCAAATAAAAAGAACAATCCAATACTCGTAGCAAATAAAATGATACCTACTTTTTTGCGATTGTTCATCGGATTTAGATTTTTCTTTTCCATAAACCGCCGAATTTTATTTTTAAGACTCATTTACTTCACTTTCCTTAAATTGTCGTCATTAATAGACAATCCTTTTTCTTCTGCGATTTGTTTAATCCGTTCAGTACGAGAAAGTTCATTTTTTTCTTGTTCTAAACTCGTTTTTTCTTGCTTTTTATCATTGATTTCTGTTTGTATTGATGTGATTTCTTTTTCAGCTCCGCTGATATTTGTACGCAACATGACTGTTAAAACACACAAAGCAACAATAGCAATCGCCACGCTTGCCACAGCAATTTTTTCCAAAGCAGAAATCTGCTTCAATCGTTTTGCTGGTGATTGTGGAAGAATGATTTCTTGATTCGAAGAAGAATCTGGCATTTGTTGTTCTGGCTGATCCACCAATTCAGGTAAATCATATTCGTACTCTTGCATTTTCTTTAATTCTGCCATCATTCTACTCCTCTTTCATTCTTATTTTTTCTGCAATACGTAACTTTGCACTGCGTGATCGATTGTTTTCTGCTAACTCTTCCTCTGAAGGAAGGATTGGTTTACGAGTAATGACTTTTAGTTCCGGTTGAAATTCGTCAGGTATGACAGGAAGTCCCGGTGGTAAATCTTGAACCGTACTATATTCTTTAAACATACTTTTGACAATTCTGTCTTCTAATGAGTGGAATGTGATCACACTGATTCTTCCATTGACTTTCAATAACCGGATTGCCTGTTCTAAAGAGGTCTCTTCGGCACCAAGTTCGTCATTTACTGCAATCCGCACAGCTTGAAAAATTCTTTTTGCAGGATGCCCGCCTTTTCTTCTTGCGGGAGCTGGGATGACTTGTTTAATGATTTCGACAAGCTCACCAGTTGTTTGGATTGGTTTTGTTTTTCGTACTCGTTCGATTTCACGAGCAATTTGTTTGGAAAATTTCTCCTCGCCATAGCGGAAGAAAATCTTTACTAATTCATGGTAGGAATATTCATTAATTACGTGATAAGCGGTTAAAGGAGCTGACTGATCCATACGCATATCCAAGGGTGCATCTTGATGATAACTAAATCCACGTTCTGCTTCATCTAGTTGAGGAGAGGAAACCCCTAAGTCATACAAAATACCATCTACCTTATCTACATACTCACTCAAGCGTTCTTCTAATTCTCTGAAATTCGCTTTGATAAATGTGACCATCCCTTGTTCGACATAAGAAGCTAAACGCAGCTTGGCGTGATCGATTGCTTTTTGATCTTGGTCAAACGCATACAGGTGCCCTTTAGAACTTAGTTGGCTCAATAAATATTCACTATGTCCGGCACCGCCGAGTGTACAGTCTACATAAACGCCATCCGGTTTGATGTTCAATCCATCTACCGTTTCTTTCAACATGACTGTATAGTGTTGAAATGTTTCAGTCATTAGTCAGCCTCTTCCTATTCTTATAGTCCGAAATCAATCATATTTTCAGCAATTTCGTCAAAATTCTCTTCTGCTTCTGCAGAAAAATCTTCCCATCGTGTCTCATCCCAAATTTCAATTCGGTTAGATACGCCGATGATTACGCACTCTTTTGTCAAAGCTGCATAATTTCTTAACGTGCTTGGTATATTGATCCGTCCTTGTTTATCAAGTTCGCATTCAGTGGCAGCCGAATAGAAGAATCGCACAAATGTACGTGCGTCTTTTTTAGCCAACGGCATTTCGTTCAGCTTAGCTTCCAGATTTTCCCATTCGCTCATCGGATAGCCGAAAAGACAACCATCCAATCCGCGTGTCAGAACAAACTTTTCGCCAAGTTCTTCACGAAGTTTTGAGGGAACGATTAAACGTCCTTTTGCATCAATATTATGTTGGAATTCACCCATCAACATTGAAAGCCCCCCATTCCTCCACTAACTAAAATTAGTCTACCACAATCCCCCACTTTCTACCACCTTTTCTAGGAAATCCGGGAACAACTTTTTTTATTCATAAACATTTTTTTAAGAATCAAGCTGCAAAAAGCCTTTTAAAAGACTTTTTACAGCTTTTCTGCTTTTTTCATAGGTAAGAAAGTATATTCACAATGATCAAGACCGCGTACAAGACGATCGTCAGCAGAAATACCAAACGCCAAGTCATCTTGAAATAACGCGGATAAATGATTTCTTCATAATAATATGCTTGAAAAACAGCAATACAGATGCCCATTAGTAAAACAGAAATAAAGAAAAACGGCAGGATAGAAATTGTCGCTGTGTTTCTAGACAACGCATGCATACCGCCCCACAAAAAAGGAATCGCCAAATCAGGGGCTTTTATTTTAAAACGACGATTTAACGAAAATAATTTTACAAGAAATTGGCAACCAAACAAAACGATTACCGGGTAAATATACCAAAACAAGATAAGTGGTGTGAATGTGCCCATGAACGTAAACTCCTTTTTTATCGTTGCTTCAAGTATACTGTATATACTTTACACAACTGTTTCATTTTATTTAAATTTATGCAGTTATATTCTATATCTTACAAACACATTCCATGTATTCCAATCCCCTATCCGTTATAATAAAAAAAACAGGCAACAGGAGGAAAATCATGATCAAATATTTTACATTAGATAATGAGAAACTGCGTAATACCGGAAAGGAAACTGACCAAACGATCTGGTATTGTGTAGAACGTCCCAATCAAGAAGAGATTCATCAGCTGACACATCAATTTGAAATTCCGTCAGATTACATCACTTCCATATTGGACGATGCAGAAAATTCCCGTACAGAAGAATTCAATCAATCAAAGTTGACAAAACCAGCGTTATTATTGTTACAATATCCGTTTGCTAAAACAAGTCCTAGCGGTTATTTTCAAGTGGATACATACCCGCTCTCTATCATTTTGACGCCCAAAAAGAAGCTTATCACAATTACGAATCATGAACCACTATTTTTAAAGAAAGTCTTTAGTCAAACCTTTCCAAAAAGCGATGTTTCACCCAATCTCAATATCTTCTTTCAATTCATCTGGCAGGTTACACTGTCTTATAACAGTTATTTAGCTACGCTTCAATCTCAATGCGATACTTTGGAAGCCAAACTTCAAGTATCAACTGAAAACAAACAACTTTATCAAATCATGGATATCCAAAAAAGCCTTGTTTATTTCAGAGAAGCGACTTCTGCTAATTTAGATGCATTGAAAGAATTAGCGCAAAATAAACTTTTCCAAGAAAATCATGCGTTGAAAAACCATCTGCGTGATGTATTGGTAGAAACAGAGCAAGCAATGACTACTTCTCGCATTCAATTAAAACTAGTAGAACAAATGAATCAGACTTTTTCAGCAATTGTATCGAATAATTTGAATAATATTATGAAAATTTTAACTTCTTTAACGATTATATTAACTATACCAACAATCATCGGAAGTATCTATGGGATGAACATCAAGCTACCCATTGCTGAAAGAGATGATGCGTTTATCTGGCTAGTCCTATTAACATTATTTATTTGTATCGTAACTACCTATTATTTAAAAAAAGGGAAGTTTTTATAAAAAAGACCTCTTGTAGAAAAGACAAAAAGATTGTACACTTGGATTAACTAATTAATTACGAGGTTGAAAACAATGCGTGAAAAAAAACAAACAAGTACTTTTGCTAAAGTAACAAAATTTGTCATTTGGACGATGCTGATTTTAACGATTGGGTCTGTTGTATTGACTGCTGTCATGAGTGTCATGTAAAAAATAAAATATAGCTATCAGCTGCTAAAAAGGACCTGAACCACTACGAGGTGGATCAGGTCCTTCTTGCGAGTTGCAATAGTTCTTTTGCATGTTCGAGTGTCAGTTTTGTAATCTCACTTCCAGCTAGCATGCGTGCAATTTCTTCTTCTCTTTCTTTTGTTTTCAATTCTGAAACAGAAGTTTGCGTACGACCATCAATCACTGCTTTCACGATATAATATTGATAGTCGGCGACTGCGGCGACTTGCGGTAGATGAGTGATGCACAAAACTTGAGAGTATTTCGATATTTGAGAAATTTTATCCGCGATGGCTTGTGCAACTCTTCCACTTACACCTGTATCCACTTCATCAAAGATAATACTTGTCACACCTTGCTCAGAAGAAAAAATCGTTTTCAAAGCCAGTAACATCCGAGATAATTCGCCACCAGAAGCGACTTTCACTAAAGGCTTCAGCGGCTCTCCTGGATTGGTCGTAATGTAGAATTCGATTTGGTCAAACCCATCATGATTCAATTGTCTGTTTTCTTCTTTTAAGAAACGTACTTCAAACTCAGTGTTTTCCATATACAGACTTTTTAATTCATGCAGAATGGATTTTTCCAATTCTTTTGCGATTTTTTTACGCGCTTCATGAAGATCTGCGGCTTGTTGCTGAAGTAGAAGCTCTTTTTGCTCTAGTTCCTCTTTCATTTTGTCCAATTGACCTTCTGAAAAATCAGAAGAAGCTAGCTCTTCGGTGATTTCGTCATAGTAAGCCAATATCGACTCAATGGATTCGCCATATTTGCGTTTCAACTGTCGGATTAATTCTAGACGTTGAGTCACTTCTTCTAAACGGTTCTCATCTAACTCCAACAAATCGATTTGACGACTCATGTCTCCGATTGCATCTTGTAACAAATAGTAAGCACTTTGGATATTTTCATAAATTGCTTCATACTCCACATCTAGATGTGCGATCCCTTGCAATTCTGCAACGGCCAAGCCAACGCCATCTACACTGTTTTGTTCATTATTCGTCAGTGCTCCGTAGCCTGCAGCTAATCCATCAGCAATTTTTTGATAATTGCTAAGTTTTTCTCTTTCTTCTTTTAATTTCTCTTCTTCTCCGACTTGCAAATCAGCAGCAGCTATTTCTTCTTGCTGGAAATGGAGCATATCTATTCTCTGAACATAGGATTTTTCATTTTGCTGCACTTTTCGTACCCTTTTTTCCAGCTCACGATAAGAGGTATATTCTTGCTGATAACTCTTTTTCTTCTGTTGGAAAGCTGCATCTCCAAAACGATCCAATAAAGCAAGATGTGATTCAGGCTGGAGCAGTTCCTGATGTTCGTTTTGCCCTTGGATATCCACTAAATAACTGCCGATTTTCCTTAGATTAGCTAGCGTGATGATGTGACCATTCACTCGGCAAACATTTTTTCCAGTCAACGACATATCTCGTCGAACGATCAGAATGTCTTCATCCGTTTCGATACCTAATTCAACCATCAATTCAGAGAATCCTTCTTGTTTCGGAAGTTCAAACAATCCTTCAAGAATGCATTTTTCTGCGCCTTGACGTATATAATCGCTTGAACCTCTTCCTCCTGCTAACAAACCTAAAGCATCGATAATGATGGATTTACCCGCACCAGTCTCTCCGGTCAGCGCGGTCATTCCTTCGTGAAAAGAAAGCCGCAATTCCGGAATAATCGCAAAGTTAGTAATACTGATTTCTTGTAGCATCACATTCGCTCCTCAACTTAAAGGTAATGCAGGAAGTCTTTCTTTAGTAAAACTGCCTGGTCTTCAGTTCGTGTAATCATCAAAACATTATCGTCATCATTGATAATCGAAAATAATTCTTTCTTGTAGCGCTTATCGATCAAATTCGCTGCTGCCGAAGCATTCCCCGGCAAAGTTTTCAAAGTAACAAATTTTTCCATTTGGTCAACTGCTACGAAAGCGTCTTTTAACAGTTTTTCCAATTTAGTATTTACATCTTCATTTGTTTCAGCTGGTATACTATAACGGTAGCCGCCATCTGAGGCCGGTACCTTAATCAGTTTTAGTTCCTTTATATCTCTGGAAATCGTAGCTTGAGTAACAGATATTCCTTTGCTTTTCAGGATTTCAACAAATTCTTCCTGCTTTCGGATATCTTGCTCACTCAACAATCGAGTAATCAAACGATGCCGATCTTTTTTTCTCATTACGTCTTCGCTCCTTAGCTTATTCTTCTTAACCAATGATAGCTTATTTCCTTGGTATAATAAAGAAGAATCCGCATACTTCTCACTTGATTTTCACAGTTACAATTTATTTATGGTCAAACTGTTCGTGTGCGTTTGAAACCACTTCTGCCATATTAATAGCTGGATTGATCGTGCCGCTTTCAGGTACCTTCCTCAAGTGAGCCAAGAACTCGATATTTCCTTCTCCCCCCGTGATTGGAGAATAACTTACTTCCAGCACATCATATCCACCTTGTGCCGCAAATGACAAAATGTCTTCTAAAACTTTTTGATGGGTCTGTGCGTCACGAACAATTCCGTTTTTCCCTACAGCTTCTCTGCCTGCTTCGAATTGGGGTTTGATTAAGGCAATCACTTCTCCCTCTTCTTTTAAAATAGCATGTAATGGAGGCAGCATCAGTTTTAGTGAAATAAAAGAAACATCGATGACAGCAACTTCTGGAATCCCTAAGGTAAAGTCTTCGGGTTTTGCATAACGAAAATTCACTCTTTCCATTACGACGACTCTAGGATCTTGTCTGATTTTCCAAGCTAGCTGATTGTAACCGACATCTAAAGCATAACTCATTTTAGCGCCATTTTGCAAAGCTGCATCAGTAAATCCGCCAGTGGAAGCACCGATATCTAACAATGTTTTTCCTTCAACAGATAGATCAAATGCTTTGAGCGCTTTTTCTAATTTTAATCCACCCCGAGAAACATAAGGAAGTTTTTTACCTTTGACTCTTAATTCACTACTTACTGGAATTTTTTCTCCCGGTTTATCAAACCGCTCGTTTTTTTCGTTGTAAATCAAACCAGCCATAACTGAACGTTTGGCTTGTTCTCTTGTTTCAAATAATCCTTGTTTGACCGCTAATACATCTACGCGTTCTTTTTCCATTCTTTCCCTCATTTCTCCACATCAAATTGCTTGATCATCTGGCGCATTAGCCTGCCATCAAAAGAAAAAACGTCCTCTTCTAATTTGTCTATGATCTTATTAGCGGATAACAACTCAATCTCCAACGCCTCATGTGTCTTTTCTAGTCCTAATAAACGCGGGTAAGTGTTTTTTTCCATACGTTCATCTTTGCCAGCTGTTTTCCCTAACGTTTTCGTTGTACCAATCACATCAAGTAGATCATCTCTTATCTGGAAAGCCAAACCTAAATGTTCGGCTAATCGTTGAAGTAGCAATAAGATTTCTTCAGGTTGCTTCGCTAATATACCTCCAGCTAGCAAGGCATAACGAATCAAACGTCCTGTCTTTCTTTCATGAATAAATGCTAATTCCTCTAATGAAAGCTTTTTTGATTCTCCTTCGATATCTGCAGCTTGTCCAGCCACCATACCTTGTGATCCCGCACAAACAGCTAATTGCTGAAGCAACAGAAGCTTAGGAGAATGACCCAAGTGTGCCATACTGATCAGCTGGAATGCGCCTGTCAGTAAACCATCTCCAGCCAATATAGCTAACGCTTCGCCGAATACTTTGTGATTGGTAGGTTTTCCCCTTCGAAGATCATCATTGTCCATCGCAGGCAAATCATCGTGGATCAAGGAATACGTATGCACCATTTCTAAAGCAGCTGCTACTTGATAGACGGGAACATCGATAGGCTCATCAAAGGAAGCAACGGCCGCTAAAAGTAATAAGGGACGGATTCTTTTTCCACCTGCTTTTACTGAATAAGTCATCGCATCACAGAGTGCTCTATCCGTCGTATGTTCATCTAAAAAAGACAAGATTTCTTTTTCTACAGCAGGTAGATGAATAGCTGAAAAGTCAGTTAATCTCATCTCAGCTTTCCTCGTTTCCGTCAAAATCAACTTCTTCATTTGATTCTGTCATCATTTTCGTCAAAGTTTCTTCTGCTTTAGCTAAGGTATCTTGGCAATGTTTGCTTAATTCCATTCCTCGTTTAAACGAATCTAGAGCTGATTCTAATGGAACGTCTCCTTGTTCTAGCTGCATGACGATTTTTTCTAATTCTTGCAGTGACTCTTCAAAAGTTGGATTTTCCATATTCTTATTCTCCTTTATCTATCTCTTGTACTTGTCCTTTAACGATTCCATCTTGATAATGGATTGTCAGCAAATCCCCTTGATGAATCTCGGAGACACTTTTTACTACTTGATCATTTAACGTCGTATAGCTGTAGCCTCTTCCCATGATTTTCAATGGACTCAACAAATCAAGAGATTGAACAGCTTGAGCAAAACGCTGCTGCTGTTGTTTCATATATTGTTGGATTTTCTCTTCTAAACGTTTTTCTAGATAAGCAGTTTCTTGGCGGGCTGCTTTGACTCGATAAAGCGGAGCCACTTGTTCCAATTGGTGGCTTAACGCGATCGTTTGCTTTTCTTTTGCATGATAAATCTGCTGTGTAGCTTGATATAATCGCTGTTTCAATTGATCTAATTTGATGGTCTGTCCTTCATACAATCTTTCAGGCTGCCGAAAGACATAGGAACGTCGAGCACGCTCGAACCGTTCTTGTTTGCGCTGGATCTGGCGTACAAACGCCTGCTGCAATCTAGCTTGCCGTTCTTGAATGCGCATCAACTCTTCTGACAAAACAGGAACAGCTAATTCTGCAGCTGCTGTTGGAGTAGCAGCCCGAACATCTGCTACTAAATCAGCGATCGTGGTATCTGTTTCATGTCCCACAGATGAGATCACCGGCGTATTGGCTTGATAAATCGCTCGGGCAACCCGTTCTTCATTAAACGGCCACAAATCCTCAATCGATCCGCCCCCACGACCAATGATCATTGTATCAAAATCGCCCATCTCTTCTACTCGTCGAATATTTTTGACAACATTGTCCGCTGCTTGATTCCCTTGTACAACGGTTGGGAACAAAACCAATTGGACAATTGGATACCTTCTTTTCACCGTCGTGATGATATCGCGTATAACCGCTCCGCTTGGACTGGTAAGAATCGCGATTCGCTTTGGGAAACGCGGCAACATTTTTTTAGGACCTTGAAAAAGGCCTTCCTTCATCAGCTTTTCTTTTCGTTCTTCCAATTCTTGATATAAAGCACCTATTCCATCAGGCTCCATGTGCTCTACATAGATTTGATACGAACCTCCCGCTTCATAGAGTGAAATACGCCCAACAACAAGGACTTTCATTCCTTCTTTTGGCTGGAATCGTAATTTTTGGAATGCACCTTTGAACATAATAGCAGATATTTTTGCATGATCATCTTTTAAGCTGAAATATTGATGGGCATTGGCGCGTAAACGGAAATTCGATATTTCACCGGTTAAATATACCCGTTCTAAATAAGGATCGGCATCAAATTTACGTTTCAAATACCTCGTTAATGTAGTGACAGTTAAATATTCTTGTGCCATTTATTCACCTGCTCCAAAAGCTTCGGCAGATTTTACGGTTTGATACATCAGCATTGTGATAGTCATTGGCCCTACACCCTTTGGCACAGGAGTGATCCAGCCTGCAATAGGCTCCACTTCATCAAATTTCACATCACCGATCAGCTTACCGTTAGCATCACGGTTCATCCCTACATCGATCACTACAGCACCTGGTTTTACGAATTCTTTTGTGACAAAATGTCCACGTCCTATCGCTACGACTAAGATATCTGCTTCTTGTGCCAGTTCAGCCAGATTTTCGGTTTTAGAATGAGCAACAGTAACAGTTGCATCTGCCATCAAGAGCAGCTGAGCCATCGGTTTGCCGACGATATTGCTTCGTCCGATAACTACTGCTCGTTTACCCGCCGGATTGATAGAATAAGCTTCAAACATTTTCATGATGCCATATGGCGTACAAGGAATCTTGTCCGGTTTACCCGCAAGGAGTCTGCCTAAATTCATTGGATGAAAACCGTCTACGTCTTTTTCAGGACGGATAGCTAACAGGATCTTTTCTTCATCTATATGCTTTGGCAATGGTAATTGAACCAATATACCATGAAATCTAGGATCTTGATTGTATTTTTCGATTTCTGCAAGTAGTTCGTTTTCAGAAATCGTCTCAGGATAACGCTCTACTGATGAATGGATTCCGATTTCTTTTGCTACGCGTTCTTTATTTCTTACATAGATTTGACTGGCTGGATTTTCCCCTACCAATAAAACAACTAATCCGGGATGGATACCATTATCTTTCAATTTTTGGATTTTTTCAGCAATGTCTGCCTGCATTTTTTCAGCTAATTCTTTTCCGTTAATCAATTCTGCCATCTAACCACTCCCAGATATTTTTTGTGTTTTCATTCTACCATAGAATTTTCCCGATTTATAACAGGTTTATGATGATTCACAGAAAAAAGCTAGGACTTACGCCCCAGCTTCTAATTCTTTTAATACATTGGATAAAACACCGTTGACGAATTTACGCGAACGGTCATCACTAAATGTTTTTGCCAACTCAATTGCTTCATTTAAAGCAACAGCCGCTGGTACATCTGTCACATAAGTCATTTCAAAAATCGCGATACGCAAGATCACCAAATCCATTTTTGAGATCCGATTGATATGCCAATTGTTTTTCAAATGTTTTTCGATCACTTTATCCAATTCATCTTTTTTTGCACAGACACCGCCAACTAGCGTATCAAGATAAACAGGAACAAACTCTGATTCATCTTCATTGATCATGTCGCGGTGGTCTAATTCGATTGCGTTGAAAATCGCATCTTCTTTTGTTAGGTCTGCATTGAAGTCTAACGGAAATAAAGCCTGCAATGCCATCTCCCGAATCTCGTGTCTTGATAATTCTTTATTCATTCTCTTCCTCTTCGTCTTCAAAAAGTTCTTCGATTGTTGGTTGTTCTAATTTTTCAGGAACAACAGCTACTACATGGATATTGACTTCAGCTAGATCGATATCTGTCATGAAAAGGACTTGCTGGCTAACCCGTTCTTGCATTTCCATTGCAACTTTAGGAACTGAAACACCATATTCCAGGTAGCAGTAAAGATCTACTTTCAAGCCATCTTCCTCATTTGCCAAGTAAACACCTTTTCCGTGAGCTGCTCGTCCTAATAATTCAGTGACATTGCTGGCAAAAGTTCCGCGCATTCCGTATACGCCTTCTACTTTAGAAGCAGCAATCCCGATGATTACTTCGATGACTTCAGGAGCAATCACAATCTCTCCCAAATCTTGGTTTGCGTTTAAAATCAAATTTTTTTCATCTGCCATTTATTTATTCCTCCCTTTGCCTAAGCACGAGATACATCCGAATTCTCTATGATGCGGCTATAATGATCATTTGGTAAAAAAACTGCCGCCGATCAGCTGCAAATTGCTATGAATTGGAGAAAATATCCAACTTTATTATCTCTTACAGCTTAAAAGTTCTTCTATAGTGTATCATTAAATCAAGCGATTTTCTATAACAAAGTCTGTGAACACTGATTTTTACGCTTACTTCTTTTATGGACGAGACTATAAGATGATCAATTCTTTTGGTGAACGAGTCAATACACGATTGCCATCTTCTGTGATCAGCAAATCGTCCTCAATACGTACCCCACCGATTCCTGGTAAGTAGATCCCTGGCTCGTCAGTAATTACATTTCCTGGTACAAATTGCTTTTCCGCACGAGAAGAAACATTCGGTCCTTCGTGGATCTCCAGACCGATCCCATGTCCTGTAGAATGTCCAAATGCTTCACCGTAACCATGTTTTGAAATATAATCTCTAGCAACTGCGTCTAATTGTACACCAGTCATTCCTGGTTTCGCAGCATCAATAACCGCTAATTGCGCATCTAGAACTACTTGATATATTTCTTTTAATTTTTCTCCAGGATCACCAATAGCGAATGTACGTGTCATATCAGAAACATACCCTTCGTAATAGCAGCCAAAATCCAACGTGATCAAGTCACCTTGTTCGATGAGTTTCTTGCTTGCTACACCATGCGGCATAGCCGAACGCAATCCGCTAGCAACGATCGTATCAAAAGAAACACCTGAAGCGCCAAGAGAACGCATATAAAAGTCTAGTTGATTTGCGACTTCAATCTCAGTCATGCCCGGTTGGATCATTTTCAGGATGTGATCATAAGCCATATCCGCAATATTACATGCTTTTTCGATAATGGCGATTTCTTCTTCATCTTTCACTTCTCTAAGTTCTTCAATCATCTGTGAAACAGGTACTAATTCCGCATCGATGATTTCTTCTAAAACCGAATATTCTAAAAATGAGACTGTTGTTTCCTCAAAAGCTAATGAGTGCAGTTCTTCTTTGCGTACTAAGTTTGCTACCTCATCAAAAATAGGTCCGACATTTTTAATAATTTCAAACCCTTGAGCCTGCGCTGCCGCCTGCTCGGTATAACGAAAATCAGTAATAAAAAATGCTTTTTCCAAAGTAATAACAGCTAATCCTGTCGTACCTGTAAAGTTCGTTAAGTAACGAAGATTGTACGGACTGGTAACCAAAAATGAATCCAAATTTTCTTCTTGCATTTTTTTGCGCAATTTTTCTACACGTAGCATCATAATGAAACTCCCTCTTTCTTTGCACGCTTTTTTCTATTATAGCAAACTTTTCTTCGTACACGACAGTTAAATAAAAATTTCCGGAAAACTTCTTTTTCTTTTAAAGAAAGAAAGCCAAAAAGGAGTCACAGTCTCGCTGCAACTCCTTTTAGTTTACTATTTTGTAAAAAACTTATGACCGTTTTCCAAAGAAAAACGAGACAACTGCTACCAAAATCACTGCGCCTAAAATAGATGGAATAAGTGCCATACCTGCAGCTTTTGGTCCCCATTCGCCGAAAATCGCTTGTCCAATACTTGAACCAACTAATCCAGCAATGATATTCGTGATACAGCCCATCGAATTTCCTTTGCTGGTGATTGCACCTGCAATCGCTCCGATCACAGCTCCAACAATCAATGTCCATAACCAACTCATAATATAACCTCCTTCTTTGCTAATCAATTTTAGCATAAGGGATTTAAAGGGGACAAATAATTGGTTCTGCTATTTCATATTTTCTTCTGCAAAGTAAAAAAATAAAGAAAACCTCCCCTTAGAAGTTTTCTTTATTTTTTATTTGCGTTTAAACATGCTACGGATACCACGTTTCACTACATCGAAGAAACTCAATGACTGTACCATTCTATCTTCATCTACATATTCTCTGATCGCACGAAGTACTTTTTTAGGTTCTTTGGAAGAAAATGTGTATGTACCATTTTTTTTCGTTTGAATGGCATATCGAGGAATCCATTTTCCTTTTAGCATAACCGATGCTAGTACATAATCCACTTCTTCCCATGGAATTTGGATATATTTGCGTCTATCTCGCGCATGGTAAAATTCAAAGCCATTATCGCCTATCATGATTTGTCCGTAATCTGTCAGCCCCGTAAATGAAGTAGCGTCAATTACTAAGTCTACTTTTGTATTGATTGATTGAACCATTTTCTCCCTCCAAATATCTGTTTATTCACAGTATACTATATAAAAAAAGCTCGGGACAACGCCCGAGCTATATTTTTATGGATTATAAAAGTCCGATGACGTGTCCTACAACACCGACTACGAATAAGCCAAGGATAATAACGATTGGAGAAACTTTTTTCTTAAGCAACCACATACAGAACAATGTTAATCCTAATGCAGCTAAACCAGGAATCAATTGGTCTAAGTTGTCTTGTAACGTTGTTACCTTTTCAGGAGAAAGGGCTAAGCCATTATTAACTTGTTCAAATGCACTCTTGATTCCTTCACCACCTGAAGGTAATTTATCCCATTCGATGTAAGCACCTTTATCTAATTTTACAGTTGATACAACTGGTAAGAATTTGATTGATACCCATCTTTGTACCAAGGCAGCTAATACGAACATCCCTAAAATAGAAGCACCTTTTGTTACGTCTTGTAATAATCCGCCAGAAAGGTCATCCGTAATTTTAGAACCAGCTCTGTAGCCGAATTCTTGTGTATACCACATGAATGCCCAACGAATAATGTTCCAACCTAAGAAGAAGATGATTGGTCCAAGGATATTTCCTCCCATAGCTAATGAAGCACCTAGTGCACCTAGCATTGGACGTACTGTAAACCAGAACACTGGGTCACCAACACCAGCTAAAGGACCCATCATACCTACTTTAACCCCTTGAATCGCTACATCATCAACAGGTGCGCCATTCGCACGTTCTTCTTCCAGTGCCAATGTAACCCCTAAAATTGGAGAAGCAATGTATGGGTGTGTATTAAAGAATTCCAAGTGACGTTTCAATGCTGCAGAACGTTCTTCTTTTGTTTTGTATAATTTTTTGATTGCTGGAATCATAGAAAATGCCCAGCCACCGTTTTGCATACGTTCGTAGTTCCATGAACCTTGAATGAAGGTAGAGCGCCATGCAACAGCTAAACGATCTTTTTTTGATAATTTGATTTTTTCTTCTGCCATTTTATTTTCCTCCTTCAAGATTAATAGTCATTCAAAATGTCGCCTAAAGGGTCACCAGAGTTGCTTCCGCCTCCATTATTTGATGAACCACCCATTTTAGAAAGGTTCAAGTAAATAAGAGCTAATGCAACACCTAAAGCACCTAGAGCAATCAATGTTAATTGAGAAATTGCAGCTACAACGAAACCGATAATGAAGAATGGCCATACTTCTTTTGTAGCCATCATGTTGATTACCAAAGCGTAACCTACAGCTACGACCATTCCCCCACCGATAGCCATACCATCTGTTAACCATGCTGGCATTGATTCAAGGAATGATTGCACAGTTTGTGCTGGGATAAATAGCAATGCTGCTGCTGGGACCGCGATACGAACCCCTTGTAAACATACAGCAATGATGTGCCACATTTCAACCGTACGGATGTTTCCTTCTTCAGCAGCTGCATCCATCAAATGAACGATTGGAACAGCGATTGTACGTACGATCATTGTTAAGAACAACCCTGCAACAGCCAAAGGAACGGCAATCGCGATCGCAGAAGGAACACCTTTAACACCTTGTCCACCTAAAACTAAAATAATTGCTGATGCTACTGATGCTAATGCAGCATCTGGTGCTACAGCGGCACCGATATTTGCCCAACCTAAAGCGATCATTTGAAGCGTACCGCCAAGTACGATACCAGCTTCGAGGTTTCCGGTAACTAAACCGATCAATGTACATGCCACTAGTGGTTGATGAAATTGAAATTCATCAAGAATACCTTCCATACCAGCTAGAAAGGCAACTAATACGACTAAAATTATTGAAATAATAGACATGATAAGCCTCCTATAAATTTTAATATTATTTATTACGCTTTTGCTAATTCAGCTTTTGCTTTTTTCAAAATGTCATCCATGTTATCGCGTGAATCATTAGGTACTTTACGTACATCGAATTTCACACCTTTTTGTTCAAGCTTCTCAAACGCTTCAACATCTTCTTGTCCCATAGACAATACTTTACTTACAACGACTTTACCAACCGAATGCGCCATTGACCCAACATTTAATTCTTTGATGTCCACGCCACCTTCAACAGCTGTCAATACGTCTTCAGGATTTTCAAATAAAAGCAATGCTTTGGTATTTCCAAAACGAGGGTCTTTTGCGACTTCGATCATTTTGCTAATAGGAATAACATTTGCTTTTACACCTGGAGGAGCAGCTTGTTCGATTAGTCTCTTACGCAGATCATCCTTTGATACTGCATCTGAAACAACGATAATACGGTTTGGTTGCACTGCTTTTGTCCAAGCTGTCGCAACTTGTCCATGTAACAGACGTGAGTCAACACGAGCTAATACATATTTGATTTTCCCGTCTCCGACCACAGTTCCTTCTGGAAGCGCTCCTTTAGGTTGTGCGTCTTCAACTGCTGCTTTCGGTGCTTCTGCCGGTTCTAATTCTTCCGGTTTCACTTTTACACCATCTTTTGCTGTTTCAATGATATGCGCTGCAATTTCATGAGCAGATTCCATTGAAAAGCGTGATGCATAGGCTTCAATCAACATTGGCAAATTCAAACCGCTGACGATTGCCCATTTATCTTTGTGCTCTTCGAATAATGTGTTTGATTGATTGAACGGTGTTCCGCCCCATAAATCAACTAAGAATAACACTTCGTCTTGATTATCAAAAGAAGCAACCGCTTCTTCCAATTTGGCTCTCAAGTCATCTGGACCTTCACTTGGTTTCAAAATCACGGCTTTGACGTTTTCTTGTTCGCCAAAGATCATTGAACCGGATTGTAAGATTCCTTCAGCAAATTGTCCATGACTTGCTAGGATAATCCCTACCATATTTATACCTCCTATTTACTTTTGTTGTAACAAATTCAAAAATATTAATAATTGCTAACCATTACAACAGAATTATTTGACCTTTTCCAACAACCATTTTTGTTACACCTTTTTGATTTTCGCTAGTAGTTCCATCAAAAGGATTTTCCTGTCAGCAGGTACTTTTCGAATCTCTAACTCCACTTCTTGACTGTTCAAGTAACGAAAGGAATCAATATCTTGTTGATTTACTGAAACAAAATTGGTAATCATTGATTTGCCTTCAGTAAAACTCATACCGCCGATATTCAACGACTTCAACTGTACACCGCAGCGGACAACCGCTTCAACATCTTGGGGATTGGTGAATAAAAGCATCACTTTCGCTCGTGATAATAGTCCACTATGATAGATTTGAATCATTTTCTGCACGGTTATTACATTTGCTGTGATTCCCGGCGGTGCAGCTTCTTTTAATAGAAACTTTCTCAATTTATCTTGAGCAACTACATCGCTGATCACAATGATACGTTCAACACCTGTTTGCTTCGACCAAACTGTTGCGACTTGCCCGTGGATTAAACGATCATCTATACGTGCCAATCGAATATCCATCTGCAAAACTCCTTCTTCCTCACTACTTCACAGAAACCCCTATCATTTCTGTGTGAACAACCACCTCCTAGCACACACTACTATAAGCAAAAAGCGTGCCAACTTTTTTATGATACACTAATTGAATTTAAAGGATTCTTAACCAATACACAAAAACGATACACTATGAAAGTGTATCGTTTTTGTGTATTTAAGGCATAGTGTATTCTTTTTTATCTAGCTGATTATGCACTAGACGTAGCAGATAATACATTTCTTCTATTGGCACTTTTACTTTTATCTTATCTTCTAGCAGGACAACCGAGGCTGTTAATTGATTATAAAGAGGATCACTCATTGTATTCGTCAATTCGTTTTCTTCCACCGTCAACGTTTCATTTCGAATAATCCGTTCGATCATTCCTGCTGCGTGCATCACTAAGTTGATCTTAAAACCATATTCTTCATTGCCAATTCCCATCGTCTGAGAGACTTGTGTAGAAAATTGCCACATTGGATCGATTAGTTTACTACCATTGATAAAGATGAAGTTCTCAGAGATAAACTCAACACATGTTTTTTTAGCTGTCTCTTCATCTAGCGAGACGAATTCAGTTTCTTCCATTTCTGATTCCATAAGCAACTGATCCAAAATGACTTCGATATTTTGATCAATGAAGCGCTCTAAAGGAATAAATGGTGCTTGGATATTCAAATCAGTAATTCCAGTAGTTGCTATGATCTGATATTCTTTTTGGATAACTGGCAATTCTTCTTTCACTTCCACAATCGACAAAGCTAGAACTTCTAATTCTGTTTCTTGACGCTTATTTACCGCTCGTTCGATCAATTCTTTGATTCTTTGCGCTGTACCTTCGCCAGATGCACAAATGGCCAAAACAGCTTTTTTCTTATGGATAGGTTTTGTTTCCTGGACAGGTTCTACAGAAGATATTTCTGCGTAACCTCGAAAATTCTTCAATGATTCATGCAACATATCTAAATCTGTCCCTAATACAGAGACCTTTCGCACAGTTTCCAAAACTAGAGAAGTTGTTACCATGTCAACGGTACGTACAGGTATCCCGGTGTCTCGCTGAATTTGCGAATTAAATGAGGCGAGGGACCCCATATCCACTAATAGTATGACCCCGCTTCCTTCATCTACTTCTTGTACATTGCGTTCAATTCGGTCTAAAGCTGTTTTCGGATCCATATCCAACGGCATGTCTACTGCTCGTACATTCTCTGCATCTAACAACTGTTGGACAACCTGAACCATACTGCTTGCTGTACTGTTTCCGTGAGCCGCAACGACTACACCGATTCTGCCGCTTGCTTGGTTCGCCCGTAACGAGACGAGTAGAACAGTCAAGTAGTAGTCTTCACTTTCTGGAATATCCACTTGAAAATACTTTTCTATATAACTACGCACTTCTTTCGCAACAGCATATTCATCTGGAAAATCAAATGCCATCTCACGGATATTATCATTCGTATGCCGTTCTTCTCCTAAATTGATCTTTTTCAAAAACGAACTGATATGCAAGCTCATAGCATAAATAAAGTTTTGCTGAAAGTCATATGGTAAAGATCTTTTGACCATTACATAAATCTGATTGGTCACTTCTATGATTTTTGGATCTACAAATTCTGCTAATTTGCTATCTGCATTAAAAGAAAACCCATGGTCTTTATAAAAAGACTTCAGATGGATGTTGATATCTGTAGAAATAAAGTGATTGATTGCTTCTTGGTCCAACCCATCCGACTTCAGCAAAGCTGCTTTATCTCCGATAATATCATATAGATTATAAGGTAATTCATAGGAGTCTGATTGGATTTTCATGATCGTATCGTTTGGTGCTACAGTTATCTTTGGCTCCAATATTTTAGAAAGCTCTGCCATTGCACTGCGGTTGCTTGCTAATTGAATCAATCCGCTACGAATCCCTTCTGTCAAATCATCAATCGTAATCGATATTTCGGGAGATTGCATATGATTTAGAAATCCTCGTGCGCATACTAACTGGATATTCGACTTCAATTGACCTATATTCCCATAAGTCACACTGCCAATCAGTGCTTTTGCTACATCTTCTGTCAAAGAGATCTTTCGTTGTGTGCGGTTTGCTTCGTGAGCAATCATAATTTTTACTAAATCGACTTTCTCATTTGCAGGACGTTTTTCAAAAGCCGGAAGTTTGATATTAATTGGGATACGCCGAACAAAAGTTTCCAATAGCGAAGAGCCTGGATCTTCTGTGGTCGCACCTACGATTCGTACATTTGCTTCATGGGATTTCGTTGTTTCTCCAAGTCGGCTGTAAGTCCCGTGATCCATAAAGTAAAAGATCATTTCTTGACCTTCTGGAGGCAATCGGTGAATTTCATCCAGAAATAGCATACCACCATCCGCTTGATCGATAATTCCCATTTTTTCTTCATCTGCACCTGTAAAGGCTCCTTTTGCATACCCAAATAAATGGCTCATCAAAAGCTCAGGGTTATTCGCGTAATCTGCACAATTGAAAACAATCAGTTCCGTTTCCTCATCTATTACATGATGTGCTTTGGCAAAGTGATACATCGCGTGCGCAAAATAAGTCTTTCCTGATCCGGTAGGTCCTGTAATCAAGCAATTTAATCCTCTTGGCGGATACAAGATCGCAGCTTTTGCCTGTTCCACCGAGTTTTTCATGCTACCATTAGCTCCAATGATTTTTGCAAAGATATCCTTAGTATCTATCTGGAGCGTGTTTTTTTCTTCAGAGACCGGCGTTTCTTTGTAACTGACCACATGTTTTGCAGCTGGCTTTACGCGCGTAGCGAGTGTTTGATATATGTAACGTACTGGTCGTCCATCTGTCTTTATCAGTTTTCCTTCGCGCACTAGCTGATTCAGATCCTTACTGCTATTCGTTCGTTGGATTCCTAACACTTCAGCAATTTCTTGTGTCGTTACTCCCTGGTCATATTCTGCCTTTGTTAAATGAGCGGTTTTTTCTTTGACATACATATAAATTCGGTCCATGCGTTTTGCCAATGGTATCGCTCCTTTTCTATAGACTGTTGTTCTTAGGCTTCAAAACATAATACTATGTATTTATTTCCGTTTCGTCAACTATTTACCTGATTTTGTTTTGTTGACAACAAGCGATGGGACAAGCGTAATGAAGATAAAAGAACACAAAATATCAATTCCATTTTTATATCGGAAACAAGAAAAAGAACACTATTTATCCTACAATGATGCTGCTGATAGCAAACAATATCGCTTTCATTAATAAAAACAATCGTTATCAAAACATTCTGATTACAAGATGGCAAAAAAATATTAAGCGTAAAAAGACATGGTAACCTTCGCATCCTTCATTACAACTTTTATTTTTATAAACAAAGAAGAGGCTGTGACAAAAGTCTTGTCACAACCTCTTTCATCGCAAGATTCAATTAAGCTTCTTGAGCTACTGGATAAACAGACACTTGTTTTTTGTTACGGCCTTTACGTTCGAAACGTACTACGCCATCAACTTTTGCAAATAAAGTGTCGTCTCCACCGATACCCACGTTTACACCTGGATAGATTTTTGTACCGCGTTGACGGTAAAGAATTGATCCACCTGTAACTGTTTGTCCATCAGCGCGTTTAGCACCTAGACGTTTTGATTCTGAGTCACGGCCGTTAGATGTAGAACCGCCACCTTTTTTGTGGGCAAATAATTGTAGATTCATAGATAACAACATGGTCTGCACCTCCTATTTATCATTGATTGTTTTAATTTGGATATATTCTGAGTTTTCAGCTTCTATTGATTGTAAACCTAATAAAAGATTTTCTAATAGAATCTCAGCAATATTGTTTTGTTCTTGTGTCATTCCTGAAGTGACTTCGGTATAAAGATAACCGCCTTCTTCTTCATTCATTTCAACAATCGGTTCAAAACCGGCTAATGAGGCAATCCCGTTGACAGTGCTGATCGCTAACGCAGAAACACCTGCACAAACGATATCACTTCCATAAGGACCAGCATCAGCATGCCCGGTCAAAGTGAATGAAACGATCTGACCTGCGTCATTTCGCTTAAATGTTCCTTTGATCATATATAGGCCTTCTTTCTCAAACGCTGATTAAGCGTTGATCGCGTCGATAACCACTTTTGTATATGGTTGACGATGACCTTGTTTGCGGTGTGAATGTTTTTTAGGTTTGTATTTGAAAGTAACGACTTTCTTTTGTTTGCCGTGTTTTTCAACAGTACCTTCAACAGTTGCACCTGCAACAGTTGGAGCGCCTACTTTTGTAGATTCGCCACCTACTAAGATAACTTCGTCAAAAACAACTTTTTCTCCTGCTTCAACGTCAAGTTTTTCAACATAGATTGCTTGTCCAACTTCAACTTTTACTTGTTTACCACCAGTTTTAATAATTGCGTACATGCTATAAAGCACCTCCTTCTGATATACTTAGACTCGCCATCCGAAGTGACAGCATCTGCTGTGCTTATTACTTGTTCTGAGCGGTTGTAGCTGTGGAGTCCACAATTACAACAGTACTAGCTTACCAGAACAGCCGCTGTTCGTCAACTAAATTTAAAGTCAAAAAATGAAATAAAGATTTAAACAATCGTTCTCCTGCTTTTCTTTCCCCTTCGTTTCTGCCAAATAAAATAGTCGCATTGCGTTTCTTTTCTTCTTATAATAAAAGAAAAAGGAGGAGCACAAATGGAATACCCAACAGAATTGATACAAGAGGCTTCTTTAAGGATGAACGGCCGTCCTGTAGAAGGGTTTGTCGCTGGGCAAGGACCTCTTCATCCTAAATTAATGCTTGTAGGAGAAGCCCCAGGGAAAACAGAGATTGATACACACATCCCTTTTAGCGGACAAGCTGGAAAAGAATTGATGCAGGCACTTTCTTCCACTGGTTTAACACGAGAAGAGGTTTATATCACCAGTGCTGTACGGAGTCGCCCGTATCGCGTGACTCATCGGATCAATAAACGGACACAACAGACAGAAACTGTTTATCCAAATCGTACACCTACTCGATCCGAAGTATTTGCACACGCACCGATACTGGATTACGAACTGATGGAAGTCCAGCCAAAATTAATTGCAACACTTGGAAATATTGGCCTGCAACGATTACTTGGTAAAGAATATACAGTTACCAAAAACCATGGTCAACTCTATACAGGTCCCGTCTTACAGCTAACAGAACAAAAAGATGCCTACGAATGGTCAGAAAAAAACTACCGTATCCTTCCACTTTTTCATCCAGCAGCTATTTTTTATAATCGTTCCCTTGTACCTGTTATCCATCAAGATTGGCAAGTACTAGCTTCACTTTTACAACAAGATTAAAAAGAACAGACAAGACGGTGAAATTGTTAGTTTACAGTCTTGTCTGTTCTTTTTCATTGTTTTAATGGCTCATTGCAGTATATTTCGCATGCAATGCTGTCAACGCATGAGCAACTGTTTGATGTTGATGTGTGGATGTATATTCCCATAGGTGAGAAAGCTGTTTTTCTACTTCTGGCTGCAAGGAAGTATAAATAATCGTTTGTCCTCTCTGTTCTGCTTTTTCTTGAAATTCATCAAAAACTGCACGTGCCGTCAAATCAATACTTGGTACCCCACGCATGGAGAAGATAACACCGTCGTGATGGTTTAGTTCTTCCAATTTATTTTTTAGTTTCTCTGAAGACATGAAAAATAGCGGACCGCTAATGTACACTACTGTCCAATTATTCAGCTTTTCCGTTTCTGGCAGCCCCATTCTTTGCCAATCGATTGTTTCTAATGAAATCGTGATAGCCGCACTTTTTACAACAAAAAATACACAACCGCCGATAATCCCAATTACAATAGCAATACTTAAATCAAAGATGACTGTACAAATCATTGTAAGAACAAACAATAGAATAGCTGACCAATATTTATGAACAAATAGCTCCTTAATCGTTCTCCATTCATTCATACGCCAAGCTGTCACGATCAAAACGCCTGCAAGTGCCGGCATCGGAATCTGTGACATCACTGGCGCAAAAACAAGCATGGAGAGCAACAAGACAACTGCATGGATCATGCCAGCTAATCTGGTTTGTGCGCCAGATTTGATGGCCACACTTGTACGAGCAATGGCTGCAGTAGCAGGAATCCCGCCAAAAAAAGGAAGCAATAGATTTCCAACCCCTTGTGCCACTAATTCTTGGTTACTGTCTAATGATTTATTCGCCATTCGACCAGCAGAAGCACCACATAATAAGCTCTCAATCATCCCTAACAGAGCAATACTAATGGCCGGAACGGCTACTTGTTGCAAGGCAGAAAAGCTAAAATCTCCCAAGCCCAAGCGATTACTGCTGATCAGTGTTTGTGGGATGTTACCAACAGTGGCTACTGGTAAATGACACAGTAGCGTAACTGCTGTTGCTAAAATGATGGCCAACAGCGAACTAGGCATTCGTTTCGCCCATTTTTTCGGATAGATGAACATCCCTAAAATGACTAGTCCTCCCATAATCAAAGATGCTATGTTTATTGGAAAACCTAGTGTTTGATAACTACTTAGCTTTTCAATAACATTTGTACCTTCCGAATGAACACCAAACAAATTATCGATCTGACCTAATGCAATAATAATAGCAATACCTGAAGTAAATCCTGTGATTACTGGTGCTGGGATAAAAGAAGTTAGTGTTCCTAATCGGAAAAGTCCTGCTGCAAGTAAAAATAGACCTGCCAAAAAAGTAGCAAGCAACACACCTTGCATTCCCTTTGTTGCCGCAATGGACATTAGAATAGCTGCCATTGCGCCTGTCGGACCTGATATTTGATAAAAACCGCCTGATAAACCGCCAATAACGAGGCCGGCAATGATAGCCGTAATCAAACCTGCGGACGCATCGGCTCCGCTTGATACCCCAAAAGCCAAGGCTAAAGGCAATGCTACAGCAGCTACTGTGATTCCAGCCAAAAGATCTTTCTGAAATCTTGAAAGATCATAACCTAAAAATTCTTTTTTTAGTGATAAAACATAATTTTTGAACACCTATCTAACTCCTTTTCATGAAATTTTCTAAAATACCATTCATTAGAATAGCATATTTCATGAGAAAAAGTAATATTTTTCACAAAGTTTCCTGTCCAATAGATCCTTGTTTTTCTACATTTAGAAGAAAATAGAAAGCAAGGCCAACAGAGCTAACCCACCTTGTTTTAGTAAAATCCAGCGATCGCTAGTCAGACTTCCATACAATGCAACAATAAAAATTGATAGCAACAGCATACTTGTAATTTCTTTAGGTGCGGAAGAAAGGTAAGCTCCGTAAAGTAGTCCCACCCCTAATAGTCCATTGTATACTCCTTGATTCTTAAATAATGTTTGAACAGATTTTCTGCTTAATTCTTCTTTATTCATTTTAAAAACTCTGCTTGTCGTATCGGAATCAGTTCTTACTGTTTCGATGTACATGATATAAAAAAATTCGATGGCCACTAGAGTGACTAAAATTTTTGATAATATTGACATATTTGCTTCCTCTTTCTGATGTATTTTATTTTTACTTCCTATAATTGTACTAGATAAAGATGTTTTTTTTATTTTATTTGCCTTTGAAAACAAACAATATTGGCACAAAAAACAAAGAAAAACCGTTAGAAACCTCAGTTTCTAACGGTTTTTTAGCGTCACAGGAGGGATTCGAACCCCCGACCGTCCGCTTAGAAGGCGGATGCTCTATCCAGCTGAGCTACTATGACAGGAATCAGCGGAACATCAATAATTATAGATAATTATATTGCTTCTGTCAATACGAAATAGTTATTTAATTAGCAAATAGCCAATTATTTTAATTCAACTACCAAATCAATCCTTTGAAAAGAAACATTCGCTTCCATCTATTCTAAGGTTATCAGTCGAAAACAGGAGTTGCATTGTCTTCATGCTTACTCCTGTTTATTTCAATCTATTCACTATTTCCTTCAGTTGTTTTACAAATACAGTCTCTTTCACATCAAATTTAGATGGATTCTTTGATATAATCAATCACTTACTGATTGTCATAATCATGTATCACCAATCGATTTCTTCTGCTTCTTTTGTCATTAAGATTACACCATCGCCTAATGGTAAGATGGTCGATGTCAAATCAGGATGGTTCATCACGACACGAAGGAATTCATTTAATTTACGATGGATAGCTCGTTTGCCACGAGGAATCTCTTCATCAGGGAGCAAGATCGTCCCTCCTTGGAAAATATCATCTACCATCAAAACGCCACCTTTTCGTAACAAACGCAAACATTCAGGTAAAAATTCAATATATTTTGATTTTGCACTATCCATAAAAATAAAGTCATATGGACCAGACAATTCAGGCAAAATATCTGCGGCTTGCCCTTCAAGCAAGGTTACTTTATCTGTCAATCCTAGACGTTCATAGTTTTTTTTCGCTTTCTCGATCATGACATCGAAACGATCAATGGTCGTAACATGAGCATTTTCTCCGATTGTTGTCGCCATGACACTTGATGAAAAACCGATAGCTGCACCGATCTCTAAGATTCGTTCAGGCTGAATCTGTCCAAGTAAAAATTTCAAAAATACAACTGTTTCGTGGGGAATAACCGGTACTTCTGCTACATGAGCTTCTTCTTCCAATTTGCCTAGCTCACCCGGTAATTTTTTTTGCTGGGTACGCATAAAGTCCAATAGTTCTTCTTTGACTACAGGACGATGCATCATTTCATTGCGCATACTACTCCTCCTCTTTACACATTATACGAACAACTAGCTAAATCTACAAGCTGTATGAGTATTTTCCGTATCACTCGTTCAGAAGAGTAATGGTATCTCTTGAATATATTTGTCTTTTTCAACATTCTCACAAAAATTTCTGTGTTCGTCTCCGCTTCTTCTTCAACTCTACAAAAGTATTCCAAGCTGTGATTCCTGTTAAGCAAAAAGCAATCGTAAAGAATAACCCCTGGATCCATGCAAATGCTGTTTTGGAAAGGACCAGACCAATATATGGAATCTGGAAGATTGGACTACCGATAATATTTCTCTTTTTTACTACTCCAGGCTCGATATAAGTCCGTGTGTCAGCTTTTGTATAAAAGTCGTTGTAGTTGTTTTCAATGGCTATTACGCGACGTGTCGAGATTTTTTTACCTGAATTTTCATAATATGTAATAATATCTCCGACTAAAATCTCATCTGTATTTTTTGGTCGTACATATATCAGATTTCCTTGTGCATAATATGGGTTCATTTCTCTATCCTCAATAATATAAGGAGTCAATCCAAAAATTCGGGGAACCAAGACGACGAGAAGAATAAGTATTAAAAATATAATCAGCGTTACAGAACTAACAAAAGTTATTTTTTTGTAATCAGGTATCGTTTTCAACTCCTTTCTTTCTTCAATCCTTCTTAATCATATAATAACGATAAATTTTTTTCAAATTATAACTGTAAAAACACATTTTTATGACAACGACGTTTTTTGATTCTATTTCCTCATCTTTATCTCATTTTTCATTATAAATAATTGACGTTAGTAAAAAAAACGTTTACCCTAAAATTACAAGTTTTAGAAAGGAATACCTTTATGGCTTTTTTTAATAACATATATAATAAAAAAGAATCTTTCTATATGCGCATAAAATGGAGCATAATAATTATATTATCAGTGTTATTTTTAGCAGGGATTGCTTATTTCTTCTATTTTATCTTCTCTCCTGCTAATAGTAATCAAATGAAAGAAATAAAAGATTCATGGGTTTTCTATTCAAAAGATGATCCTGATTTTAAGTTTGACAGCAAGTACACTCGTACGATTCCTACCGTAGACAAAGATGAAACATTTATTATGGAAACGACACTTGAGAAACCGTTGAACGAAGCAAATTTACTAATCAAAGGAAATCATCAATGGATTACTGTGTATCTAAACGGAAACATTTTATACCAACGGGAAGATTACGACGCAGAAAGCAACCCTGGATTATCACTGGCTGTGATAGATTTACCATCAGATTACATCGGAAAAAAATTGATGATCTCTGTCTCATCTCCTTATCAAAACTACGCTGGGTTGCCACCGAAAGTCTATATAGGTACAACTGGTCCGTTAATCGGTTTTATCTATTCTCAATCAGTACCGCAAGTATTAACGATGATCATTGCAGTTTTCATTGCTATTGGGACGTTTATCTATACCATCTACTTGATGTACAAACAAAAACGGCTTGAATACTCGCTGATTATCTTAAGCTGCTTTGCTTTGGCATTAGGATTTGAAGCTGTTTCAGAAGATATTTTAAGTGGCATCCTTTTTGAACCATTCGTTCACTCTTTTTTATCTCATTTATTTATTATCCTAACCTCGGCTTTCATTATCTGCTATTATTGGAGCCGGATGATTTATTATAAAAAATGGTATGGGATTTTTTGTATAATCCAGCTTTCGATCTTTTCTGGTGTTCTGCTTTATGCAGCTTTTACTTCTGCAGAACTTCCTGAATTGATGCCAATTGCTAATATAGCTAGTGTTATCAGTACTCTAGTCACTTCGCTTACCTGCATTGGTGAAGCATATAAGAACAATCGTTTTTATGTAGTTTGTACACCTTGGATCGTCTTGGTTGCCATTATCCACTGCTTGATTTATATCCAAACAGCACTAGGTATTTATCAAACGACGATCAATTGGTCTACGATTTTATTCATTATTATTTTGATTGTTATTATCAGTTACAATCTGATTGACCACATTCTGAACACAGATAAAGACCGAAGACAAGTAGATTTCTTAAAAATCAAAAACGATTTGCTGGAGCAGCATTATGAGCAACTTCGACAGCATATCCAAGAAGTAAATACGCTTCGTTTAGAATTTGTTCAGGAAATGGAAAATCTGCAAGACTTAATGCATACGGATCAAGTAAAAGCAAAAAAATATGTGGAAACAATCTTGGAAGAAGCAAAAAATTTTGAAATGCTGTGTTCTTTTTGCAATCATCAGATGACAAATCTGATTTTCGCGCGCTATCAACAGTTAGCTGCTAAACGGAATATCCAGATCACCTTCCAAGCAGAACTTCCTGAGGAGCTTCCTATCAAAGATGATGATCTAGCCCAGCTTTTGATTCATGCCCTAGAGCATTCATTTAGAGAAACTCATGCCATCGAAAATCCGCTGTATCGAAAAATTCATTTGTCGATACATGAGCAAGAGGATCATTTCGTCATTTGTTGCGAACATAGTGCACATTATGATACGAATATATTCAGTCGAGGTATCACAGAAGAATTAGATGATCAGGAACGCTTTGATTTGATGATGATGAAAGATGTGGCAGATCGTTACACTGGAACACTAACGCAGGAAAAAGATACATTGATTGATCGAATCACTGTTCAGCTTTCCCGAAATTACTCGAATTCTATATAAAAAAGCAGTGGGATCCAATACATAAGGATTCCGCTGCTTTTTGTTTTTAATAAAGTAAGGTAAGCAATTCTTCTGATTCTATCGCACCAAAATATTTTTTCACATCAATTTGGTCAACTATTTTTGATAGAGATTCTTTATCATATTTCTGTCCCACCAATTTTTTTTCGACATCAGAGATATCTCCTAGTCCGAAGAAATCACCAAAGATTTTTGCTTCTTTAATCATTCCTTCTGATACATTCAAGTGGACTTCGATCGAACCGATAGAGAAACGTTTTTGACGAGAGAAATTGAAATCTGGGGACTTTCCGTAATTCCAATCCCAATTTCGGTAATATTCTTCAGAGATTCGATTGATTTTTTTCCAATCTTCGTCGGTCAATTCGTACGTTTTTACTTCCTCTACTGATTCTACACCAAAAATTTTCAACAAGATTTCTTGACGAAATTCTTCCGTTGTCATTTTTTGTTTTTCTTCGGGAAGAAACGGTTTGATATTCGTCACACGAGAACGGATCGATTTGATTCCTTTTGATTCGATTTTGTCTTTTTTTACTTTTAATGCATTGACTACTTCATTGATATCAGAGTCGAACATAATCGTTCCATGAGCAAACATTCGGCCATTGGTAGCATACATCGCATTACCGGAAAATTTCATACCATCAATGACTAAATCATTTCGGCCTTTCAACTCAGCCCCGGCAACACCCAATTCATGAAGTGCTTGGATGATTGGTTGTGTTACTTTCGCAAAATCACGGAAGGAATCACCATCATCAGGCATAATAAAACTAAAGTTCAAGTTCCCAAAATCATGGTAGACAGCTCCGCCTCCACTTAGACGGCGGACCACATGAATACCATGTTCTTCCACATAATCTCGATTGATTTCTTCAATCGTGTTCTGATTCCTACCGATGATGATTGAAGGTTCATTGATATAAAAGAGCAAAATGGGTTCATCTAATGGCATTTCTTGCAACAAGTATTGTTCAATTGCTAAATTGATTCTTGGGTCGTGGTTTTCATTTGGTACAAAAATCATGTTCTTCCTCCTAAATGTCAAACACTTTGTCAACTGCAGCAAGTTCTACATCTATCCCTTTACCTGCTGCTTTTTGCGCTTCATTTTTCAATTGTTCTAAGTCGCCAAACTGAGGTAGATGGGTAAGTACAAGTTTCTTTACGTTAGCTGATTTCGCCAGTTCTCCAGCTTCTTTTGAAGTGAAATGTGCATGATGATGTTCATTTCCTTCAAATAGATAGGTATCTGCTAGAAACAAATCAGCCTCTTTCGCAAAATCAGCGAAACTTTCCAAATAACCTGAATCTCCTGTAAATACGAATACTTTCCCCGTTGCTTCTTCTACGATTCGCATGGCGTAACATACTACTGGATGGATTGTTTCCATAAAAGTAATCAGAAAAGGACCAATTTTTAATTCTTCGGCTTCAAAATAAGGATGTCCTTTTGAGACATTCGCCATCGTCAATTCTTCAAAGTGGACAGAATCTTTTGTGTGCCCGTAAATTGAAAGCAATGTCTCCGGATCTCTCTTGGGATGAAGTTGCCAGTAATACTGTAATACACCAAGGTCAGCAATATGATCATGATGATAATGGCTAAGGATCACAGCATCCAAATCAAGTGGATCAAGATGTTCTTGTAATTTGATCAGCGTAGCACTACCTGCATCAATCAACAAGTTGAAACCGTCAGATTGAAGTAAATAACCTGTTGTCCCTTGATTATTATAAGG
Organism: Enterococcus sp. HMSC061C05; assembly: GCF_001814765.1. Classification (NCBI taxonomy): domain Bacteria; kingdom Bacillati; phylum Bacillota; class Bacilli; order Lactobacillales; family Enterococcaceae; genus Enterococcus; species Enterococcus sp. HMSC061C05. Next base: position 12,297 of record NZ_KV817761.1, on the reverse strand, counting down.
ATACGCCCCTAAGCAGCCTAAAACAGTTAATTTCATCATACATTCCCCCTCAAAGATTTATCCTACCACAAAAGTTATTTTTCTAATGAATGAACTGCTTACAGATTAAGCAAAATAGGCTTCTGGACCACCTTTTTCAATCCGTGCTTGTTCATAAAATTCTGCAACTGATACATTCACATAAACGATGACCCACAAAAGACCGATGAATAAAGCGATTGCCCCTAACAAATACCAGCCGATAAAAGATAGTTGCAACAAAATATACGTACCGATTCTATCTTTCAATAAGAACCAGCCATATTTTAAGCATTGTACGACCGACAAATCAGGATAGTCGAACTTCGTCCATGCAGCAAATTGGAACAATCCGCCAACGATGCTCATGATAAGTGCTGAAACAAAAATCATCCCTACCATTGATAAAACAAAGCTGATATCAAGAAAATCTCCTGGCATGACATCCGTAGGTACCGTACTTGAATTGAAAAGCAACTGCGTATAAGCACTCACTCCGCTGATTAAAAACATGGGCAGAAAGATCAAACTATTGAGCAACCAGTTGATGATTGAATTAATCAAATTGATGACAAGTATCGAACCAAAATATTTTTTTTGGAAAACTGAAAATAGAAAATTGCTTTTTGGTCTGCCACCTCGTACAACTACTAACGCAATATAAAACAATGCATAGTTGAATGCGAATAAAAGCAAATTATTGACTAGAAAACTCAATAGGTTTTGCTGCATGCTTTCTTCCGTAAAAGGACTGAAACCGTCAAAAAAATTCTGTATGACGCTTGTGAACAATATGGATAAGAAAACAAGCCAAGCATTGATTCCCCATTGATTCTCTAAAGAAGCTCGCGCTTTTTTTCGATATTCAGAAATAGGCATTTTATTATTCATTATTCATAACTCCGGATTTGTTCAACTGTTTCACTATCAAGCCGTTTCACTAACTCAGTAACTAGCTTCACTGTATTCAAATAATCATCTTCATGGATCACTGATGTGTGGGAATGCAAATAACGAACAGGCACAGTAATGGCTACAGAAGGAACACCGTCTCTTGTCAAATGCATTTGTCCTGCATCCGTTCCACCGCCAGAGATCACTGTATATTGGAATGGGATAGCCATTTCCTCTGCTACATCGATAACGAAATTCAATAATTTTTTGTGCGGAATCATCGATGCATCAAAAATCAAAATCTGTGGACCTTTTCCTAAAATCGAATCTGCTTCTTTTGGTGTCATTCCTGGAGTATCACCTGCTGTACCAGTATCTAAAGCAAAAGCAATATCCGGATTTACAAGGTGCGTGCTTGTTCGAGCGCCTCGCAAGCCCACTTCTTCTTGCACATCGCTTCCTGCAAATAAAACATTTGGATGTGCTTCTTTAGATAGATTCTCCAATACTCGCAAAGAAACAGCTGTCCCTATCCGATTATCCCATGCTTTTGCCAGTAAATATTTACTGCCGTTCATTCGTTTGTATTCAATATATGGGGTGACCATATCTCCCGGACGTATGCCCCACTCTTTGGCTTCTTCTTGGTTTGATGCGCCGATATCAATAAACATATCTTTGATTTCATATGGTTTATTTCGTACCTGAGGTGTTAAAACATGCGGTGGTTTTGAACCAATTACCCCGTGAATGATTTTTCCTTCTCGTGTTTTGATTTCTACTTGTTGAGCAAGCATCACTTGTCCCCACCAGCCTCCAAGTGTTTGGAACTCCAAGAAGCCTTTTTCGGTTATTTTTGTTACCATAAAACCAACTTCGTCCATATGACCAGAAATAAAGACTTTTGGTCCTCCGCCAGCGCCATGCTTAGCAATCACACTGCCTAATCCGTCATAAAAAATATCATCAGCGAATGGTTTAGCATATTCTCTGAATACTTCTCTTACCTCTTCTTCATTCCCAGGTACTCCTTTTGCAGAAGTCAAATCAATTAGTAGCTGTTCTTCTTTTGTATCCAAATGTTTTCCCCCATTTCTATATTCATATTGTGATTATACCATTGCTTTTGTTTTTTGTTCAGGCAAACTTGGTATTTTTACTGTTTATTTCAGAATATTCTAAAATAAATAAAACAGGCAGATATCCTCCACCTGTTTTATTTATTTTAATCGTAGTTTATCTGGTACTTGTTGTTGCCAAGCTTTGCTGAAAAAAGCATCATCGAGATGGTACCTACTAGGAAGCTGGTTTTCTTCTAAAAACGGTCTAATCTGTTGATCTGCGGCCAGCCAGCCTTTCCACCCTAAATGGATCGTATCTTCCATAAAATAATTGGTACCAGCTTGATTGACAAAATCAGCTATTCGATTGAATCCTTGGCTATTTAATTGAAATTTGATTTTTTTGGCAAATCCTTGTAGCATTTCTTGAGATAGTCCGGTATAATCGCTCCATTTCTCGTTGACCGGTGGAATGATAAACAACACTTCATTATGGTTTTTTGCTAATTGATCCAAGATCAGCTGAAAATCAGAAAATTCTGGTGAAAAACGATAATCCCAATTTTTTTGTGACTGTTTGAGTTCTGGCTCGTGGGATCGGATACGATGTGTATAAAAATCGTTTTTCAAACCAAATGGATTATTTGTCGTTTCTTGTTTTCCAATCTTATCTGCCAAAATGGATAATTCTGTTTCTTGATAGTGGTCTGGTAATCGTTTTGATTCATGATCGATTTTTTGCTGACGATCTTTCAAACCGATATCACTGAATATCTCATCCTCACGCTTCAACATGTTCCATTGGCTGTGCAACTGATCCAAAGAATCAGGTAAAGGTAACTTTCCTTCTTTAATCGTTTGTAGAATTCCTGTCAGCGTATCGTTCTCTTTTACTTTTGAAAAAGTTAATAGTCTTCTAGCTAAATAGCGATCAGCTGATGTAACTTTTTTCAATGAGAACAACCAATCATAGGTCTGAAGTTCAGAATAGTAAGTGTTGAAATAATCTGTTTTTACACCATCTTTTACAAACCATTGAGGCGAGATGATAAACACCACTTTTTTGTTTTTCAAATCATCCCCTGCAGATCGCATCATCATATATTGACTTAATGATTGTGTTCCCGGCGCTCCTAGCAAGAAAGGACGATAACCTCTATCATATTTTTCAGCCAAAACAGACGGATGGAATGGACTGATCCTGCTTAATTCACTCGACCCAAAAAAGGGGATATATTGTTTTTCAGACAAAGCTTTGTTTTTTATTGCATCGCCCTTTAGTACATTTGCTGACATAGATGAAGACGCTCGCTTGATTACTTCCGGGTTATCAATATTTACTCGATAGGAAGAAGTGAAGAATAGGGCAAGCAGACCAAAAGCGAGAACAACAGGTCCAAAAATAGCAAAGAGTTTCTTTTTCATACTCAACCCTTCAATGCAGTTGCTTGTTGAATGATTTTATTCGGTGTGCGCCAATCCTCCCGCTCGAATTCAGAGACCGGGACTTGGATATCCAACTCTCCGTCTAGCTCGACTAATAATTGCACAGATGCTAAAGAATCAAGCAAACCTTCATCAAATAGATCAATATCACGATTTTTTCTTACTTCATCTGTTCCTGTTATTTCTTCTAAGATTGATAAAATTTGTTCTTCCATTTTCCTTTTCTCCTTTGTTATATAAATTAATATGTCACTATTCGTTAGCTAAAAAAAAGTTTATCTAAAAATCCTGAAAAAATCAGGAAGCTGAAACATACCGCTTGAAATGTCAAAAATACGGCTACGCCATGCGTAAATTTGTTAGAAGGCAACTGTTCTTTATGCTTCTTCTTAAATCGGATCCATGCATCTGTCAGACAGATCAGACAAGCATGATACAGACCGTATACGATGTAGTACCACGTCAATCCATGCCAGACACCCATTAGAAGAAATAAAGCGAAATACCCGATATTTGACATCACGATCTTGCTTTTAAAGATTTTTTTCTTCATCATGAAGAACATCAACCGCATATACACGTAATCGCGGAACCAAAAAGACAAGGTCATATGCCATCGGTTCCAGAATTCTTTGATATTCCATGATAAAAATGGTTTATTGAAATTGATTGGCGTCTGGTACCCCATCATGTAGCTTGTACCGACTGCAAACAAACTGTAACCTGCAAAATCAAAAAATAAATACATGCTATACACGTACATGTAACCCACTAACGCCCATGAAATCCCACCATGCTGTAATGCGATGTGCCCTACTACAGGGAGCAGTACTTGACCAAAATAATAACCGATAATGAACTTATATAAAAAACCGACAAAAATATTTTGGACGCCTTTTCCCAAGAGATCAACATATTTATCACGAACAGGTGGATGGAGCTGATCCTTTTCAAATCTCCTATAACGATCGATGGGTCCAGAAGATATTGTCGGGAAAAACAGCAGAAACTGGATATAACGAAATGGATTATATACTTTGATCATGCCATCTCTTATTTCCATGATCATTTGCACAGACTTAAAGGTTAAATAAGAGATTCCTAAAAAACCAAGTAGCGATGCTTTTCCATGTTCAAAAAAAGGAGTCACTTTCGTTAAAAACAGTGGAATTATTGCTAAAATAACGGCGGCGTAAAACCATCCTGTTTGATTTTTCCTTTGCCGGTGAACAAAATAGCCCCATACAAGGATTGTCTGCCAAAAAACATACCCAATCAGCGCCGCTCCCTGTTCCCAATAAGTACCTCCAAAGCTGACAAATAAAAAGAAAAGTGTCACCACTGATTGATAAATTGGTAATCTTTTTTTCCATATCAGTAAAGATAGAACGATTGGTATAAGCGCAATGGCTAAAAGAAAAAAATAAAACGGCTCTGCGTAAGGGATCATATGAGGAAACATCATTCAGGATTCACCTCAGCTGTTAATTTTTTTCGATCAATTTTTCCATTTACTGTCTGAGGCAGCAGATCGACATAATGGAACTTCTGAGGAATCATATACTCCATCACAACTTGCAGTAATTGTTCTTTGATCGATTTGGTCAGTTGAAAATCCGGTTGTTTCGTTGTGTTTTCTAATACGATGAAAGCAACAAGCTGCTGCACTTTTGTTCCTTGATATTTTGGTACGACAACGGCTTGTTTGATCCGGGAGTCTTGCAACAGATAATGTTCGATATCCCCTAACTCGATCCGGTAACCATGTAATTTGACTTGCTGATCCATACGGCCTTCATAAAATAAAAGCCCATCTTCATCCAACCTTCCTGCATCCCCTGTATGGTAACTTGCTAAGTCATTTTGACAAAAGAACGCAGCTGCTGTTTTTTCTGGATTGTTCAGGTAACCTTTTGATACGCTTGGTCCTGCAATAATGATCTCACCTGTTTCTCCTTTTGGAACAAGTTTGTCTTCTTGGACAATAGAAACTTTGGTGTCTTTTTTTACATAGCCGATCGGTAGTCGGTCATATTTATCTAGTACGTGCTGATCAATCTGGATACTTGAAATAGCCACAGTTGCTTCTGTTGGGCCGTAAGTATTATATATCCGTGCATTTGGGAATCGATCAAGTAGTGTTTCTGCAGTTTTTTTTGTCAATTCTTCTCCGCAAAATAAAAACATGTCCAATTCTGGTACATTTTCTCCATTGAAGGTAGGCTCCATCAAGCAAATATCCATAAAAGATGGAGTAGAAACCCAAATATTCAACTTCAAGTTAGGCAATGTCGCGAATAATTGACGAAAATCTTGAATAACTGCTTTATTTAACGGCTTCAGCATTCCACCAGAAACTAATGCAGGATAAATAGAAAATACCGATAAATCAAAAGAAAATGGCGCTTGGGCTAAGAAATGCATCCCAGGCTTGATCCCAAAGTCTTCCATCGTCCATTGAACAAAGCTGACTAGATTATCATGACTGATTTGTACGCCTTTTGGTTCTCCAGTAGTACCAGAAGTAAAAATAATATAAAAATTTTCTGTACCTTTTACGCTGTTTCTGGGATAAAATTCTACTGGTATCTTCTCGATCTCTTGAAATTCTTCTTTTGTTACGACAGGAACAGAAGGAATGTCTTCTATCCAATTCCCAATACTGATGACCATAGATGGTTTAGCCACCCGAAAGATCGACAGGATACGTTCTTTGGGTGTGTGTTCTTCAATTGGCAAATAGGCATGACCAGATTTGACAATTCCTAGAAATGCGACAATCATCTCAAATTCTAAATTACCAAAAACGACGATTGGTCCATCCCCTTCTACCTTTTCTTCTAAATAATAAGCAAGTGCGTCTGATGCTTGTTTCAATTCTCCAAAAGTATGCATCTCATCCGCCTGATAAGCAATTCGATCAGGTTCGCTTATTCCCCAATCATCGACTGCTTCAATAATCGTTTTGATTTCCATACTCTTCCTCCTAAAATTCGTTATAGATAAATGTTCCTCCTTGAATATTTTTATAGTGATACAGGTAGATCAGGAACAGCAGTACCGCACTATAAAAAATTGTTCGAATGATGAATTTTCCCCAATAATTCAATTTTGGATTAGACCACCATTTGTTCATTGGATTCCCTCCTCATATAACCTCACACAAAGTGTAACGAATTTTGACAAAAAGAAACATGTGTCTAGCTTACAGAAACCGTTTTTTTACTAACAGTTTTGTCACATAGCTTTTATAAAAATAGCACATCAAAACACTGCTTTTTTCTTTATAATTTCTAGTAATTTTAAAAAATATAAAAAATAAAGAGGTTGTGACAAAAAGCGTGTCACAACCTCTTCTTCCAAATAAACGGTGTGTAAAAGCTTGCATCTGCGGTAATAAGTCCAGCCAAATCAAAAACATGGGAAACTATTTTTGCTTGGCTGTTTTTTATTACTTGATGCAGGACAGCTTTTTCACAATCTCTTCTTTAAACGGTGTTTAAAATTTAGTACTTTTTATTATCTTGTCTTATTCCGCCTGTCATTCCTCGATAATCCGACAATATAACTGACTCGTAATGACATAAAGCAAAAGATAGATAAGGATCAATAAGCCACTGACAAGATAAGCCAACCAATAATCGGCAGTTTTGATATACTGAGTGAAAACATTGATTGCAAATACTGCATGAGTGATTCCTAATATCATGGGTGGAAAAAAGGTAAGTGCGTTTTGCTCGAAAATCATCCTTCTAATTCTTCTTTGTGGTATCCCCAGTTTAGTCAATAGGTGATAATTTTCTTTTTCTTCCTCTGCTTCTGCTAATTGTCGAACGGTCAGAATACTGCCAGTAGCAATAATGACGATCATTCCGACAAACAGTGTGACAAAAATATTGATACCAATCCGCCGGTTGACTGCACGCAATTTTGAATAGCTGGAGGAGAAGTTCAACCGAGAACCTTCTTGACTAAATTGCGCTTCCTTCATTTTGTCATCTGGCAGTTTCTTTGTACTAATTTCTCCTTGCAGACGCCCATTTACGATATCATAAGAATAATAAATAGCATTGAGCCACTTTATCGACATTTCACTGCTCAGTCGTTCATCTATCTTTTCATTATTCCCACCTGACACATCCACATTGACTACTTGATAATCTACACCTTTTGCTTTTTCAAAAACGTTATCATCCACGACTAGTACAGGACTTAGATATACCATCGTTTCGTCACCTAATACACTTGGAAGCATTTGTTGAATCTTCAACTCTTGATTATCTGGCAATCCAATACTAGAACCATATAATGAAATATTCCGGAAAAGAGTTTGCATTTGATCAAGCAAAACAGTATAGTTAGGAGATTTCAAAGAAACGTTTGGCAAATCCGGATTAACTTTTCTGAAGGCTTGATATTCTGTTTCTGTGATCAGATTAGCAGTTTGAAACATAGGTTCTTCGAGATCTGGTCTGTAGATACTACCTATGACTTTATAATGCAAGGTGATTTCTTTAGTTATCTTCTGTCCTTCCTCTGCCAGAATAGGCTTGATTTTTTTTTCTGTCTCGACATCAAACTGATAGTCCATCGGGGAGGATACTTTCTCCTGATACGATAAAATAGTAGAAATACTAGCCGTACCGCCAATCGTCATTAAAGAAATTCCAAGAATGACTGTAATTAGAGAATTCGTCCGCCAGCTTTTGAGCAGGTGCACTTGTGTATTACCTATTATTAAAAAATTGATCCCATAGTAATAGAGCTTCCATTTACTCAATATGATCAAAAAGAGCCGAAATGTATAGCAGAAAAACAAATAAGTACCAATCACACAAATGAAAAAGATCAGAAAAGGCAAAAAGAGAATGAATGTCTCAAGGTAATGATGACTGATCATCCATGAAGTGATTTCTCTAAAATGACTAGCCCCAAAATATCCGCTCGTTAAAAGCAATAACCCAATGACAGCGAGTAATCGATGCCTTGTTCTGAAACGCATCGTTGAACTATCTGCTTGTTCTTTTTCTCCAAAACTTCGAATCATCGGGTAGCGCCAGATTTTCCATATCGAATACACAGATACTGCTAAAAGGATGATGAAAAAAGCAAATAAAGTATCTGCGACTGATGGAATGGAGATAAAAAACGGACTATTAAGATCCATATCCATCATTCGAACCAAAATCATGGAAAAGAGTTTGGAGAAAATAATGCCGAGCAATATCCCAAAAATACAGGCAAATAAACCAATTATCATGATTTCCAACACATATATACCTGAAATTTGTAGTTTGTTCATACCAAAAAGTTGATAGATACCTATTTCTTTTTGTCTTCTATTCAAAAAAAATCGGTTGGCACTGAATACGAAAAAAAGTAAAACGACAGTAATGATCAGTCCGCCAAAACTCAATCCGCCATCTATCGAAGTATCTGGACTTGCTCTTCTAACTAAAGATTGATCATAGGTCATTGCGCTGAATGAATAATAAATCATCACGGATAAAGTCAAACTGAAAAAATAAACAAGATACCCTCGGGACTGCCGAAAAAAGCTTTTGACGGCTAGTTTATACAGCATTCATTTTTCCTCCTCCACCAATCGTCGCCTGCATGTCGATTACTTTTTCAAAGAATTCTCTTCTTGTCCCTCTTCTCACAACTTCTGAAAAAATCACGCCGTCTTTAATAAATAAAATTCTGTCACAGTAGCTCGCTGTATATGGGTCATGGGTGACTAACAAGATTGTCGCTTTTTCTTTTTGATTCATAGTCTGTAAATAATTCAACAATTCTGTGGCCGACTTCGAATCTAGAGATCCAGTTGGTTCATCTGCAAAGATTACTTGTGGCTGAACAACAAGGGCTCTAGCGGCTGCAATTCGTTGTCGCTGACCGACAGAAAGCTCATCTGGATATCGTTTTAGCAGTTCTTCTATATTCAGCAATTGAGCTACGTGTCTTACTCTCTTTTCCATCTCTTCCTTAGTCATCCGTTCAACTGCTAGGGGCAATAGGATATTGTCTTTTGCATTTAAAGTATCGATCAAATTGAATTCTTGAAAAATGAATCCTAGTTTTTTTCGGCGAAAGTCACTGAGCTCACTATTTTTCATTTTTGTGATTTCTTTTCCTTGAATCAAGACACTACCCATCGTAGGCAAATTGATCGTGGATAAAATATTCATCAACGTCGTCTTGCCTGCACCGCTTGGACCCATGATCCCAACAAATTCGCCTTCTTCTACTGTGAATGAGATATTATCTAAAGCTTTGACGGGAGAAAGTTTGCTACCGTAGCTTTTACTGAGATGTTTCACTTCGATCATCTTTTCCAATTCTTCTTCTCCTCTTTCATTTCTGTTTATTTGCATAGTAGCATATCTACGAACAATTTGCTCTTATGTTTTTGTCACTTTTTCTTAGCCTAAATAAAAAAATTTTATTCAATTATTTTATTCAGCTAAATTAAATATGCAAAAAATAAATCCATCAACTACAAGTTTTCACTTTTTTTCACAATAAAATATACACTACATATAGTATAGAAATCCAATTATACAGCGGATTGAATACTATATATAGCCGATAATTAGTTGCTCCTTCCTAAATTTTGTTTTATGATAGACAAGAACAATTTAGCAGGAGTTGAAGATAATGAAAGTAAATTATGAAGAGAAAACAGTCGTTACTCAGCAACCAGAGGCACACCAGATGAAAGTTATCAAACGAGATGGCCGCCATGTTGATTTCGATGAACAAAAGATCAACGAAGCACTAATCAAAGCTGAAAAGAAAATTCACGGCTCATTATCCCCACTTACTTATGAAAAAATCCAAATGATTGCAGACTTGGTTGTCCAAGAAATCAAAAGCCGGTTTGCTGAAAATGTCAAGATCTATGAGATTCAAAACATCGTGGAACATATCTTATTAGAAAAAAACGAATATGAATTAGCAGAAGAGTATATCAATTACCGTACAAAACGGGATTTTGCTCGCAGTAAAGCGACAGATATCAACTTTTCGATTGAAAAACTAATCAACAAAGACCAGACTGTCGTGAATGAAAATGCAAATAAAGACAGTAATGTTTTCAATACACAGCGTGATCTAACAGCCGGCATTGTCGGAAAATCGATCGGACTGAAAATGTTGCCGCCACATATAGCAAATGCCCATCAAAAAGGTGATATCCATTACCATGATTTGGATTATCATCCTTACACACCGATGACAAATTGCTGCTTGATTGATTTCAAAGGTATGCTGAACAACGGTTTCAAAATTGGAAATGCGGAAGTGGAATCACCTAAATCTATCCAGACAGCGACAGCACAAATCTCACAGATCATTGCTAATGTTGCGTCAAGTCAATATGGTGGCTGTTCTGCCGACCGAACAGATGAATTGCTGGCTCCTTTTGCAGAATTGAACTATAAAAAACATCTAAAAGACGCGGAAGAATGGATCGATTCGCCAGAACGCCAAAAAGAATATGCAAAAGCAAAAACCAAAAAAGATATCTTCGATGCTATGCAAAGTTTGGAATATGAAATCAATACCTTATTTACTTCAAATGGGCAAACCCCTTTCACTTCATTAGGGTTTGGTTTGGGGGAAAATTGGTTTGAAAGAGAAATCCAAAAAGCGATTTTACAGATCCGAATCAATGGATTAGGGAGTGAAAAGCGAACAGCTATCTTCCCTAAACTGATCTTCACTTTAAAAAAAGGTGTAAACTTAAACCCTGAAGATCCTAATTACGACATCAAACAACTAGCATTGGAATGTGCAACGAAACGAATGTATCCTGATATTCTGAATTACGACAAAATCGTCGAATTAACTGGAAGTTTCAAAGTACCTATGGGCTGTCGTTCATTCTTGCAAGGATGGAAAGACGAAAATGGTCAAGAAGTAAATGTCGGACGAATGAATTTAGGTGTGGTTACATTGAATTTACCAAGAATCGCGATCGAATCAAAAGGAGATCAGAACAAATTCTGGCAGCTATTGTCTGACCGTTTAGAAATCATGAAAGATGCGCTTCTCTATCGTGTAGAACGTTGTAAAGAAGCCATTCCAGCAAATGCGCCAATCTTATACATGTATGGTGCTTTCGGAAAACGTCTTTCACGTACCGATTCTGTCAATGAATTATTCAAAAACCGTCGAGCTACTGTATCATTAGGCTACATTGGATTATATGAAGTTGCTTCAGCTTTCTTCGGTGGCGAATGGGAAACAAACCCAGAGGCAAAAGCTTTCACACTTGACATCGTCAAAGAATTAAAAGCCAATGCGGATGCATGGGGTGATGAATACGGTTATCATTTCAGCGTCTATTCAACACCAAGTGAAAGTCTGACTGATCGTTTCTGTCGTTTAGATACAGAAAAATTTGGTATCATCGAAAATATCACAGATAAAGAATATTATACAAACAGTTTCCACTATGATGTGCGTAAAAACCCAACGCCATTTGAAAAATTGGAATTTGAGAAGGATTATCCAAAATATTGTTCAGGTGGATTCATCCACTACTGTGAATACCCTATGCTCCAACAAAACCCGAAAGCCTTAGAAGCTGTATGGGATTTTGCATATGATAAAATCGGGTATCTTGGTACGAATACGCCAATTGACCATTGCTATCAATGTGGTTTTGAAGGTGATTTCAAACCAACAGAACGAGGCTTCGAATGTCCAGAATGTGGAAATCATGACCCAAAAACATGTGATGTAGTCAAACGTACTTGTGGTTATTTAGGAAATCCACAAGCTCGTCCGATGGTACATGGTCGCCACAAAGAAATTTCCTCACGTGTGAAACACATGAAATGAGGTTGTGAAAAAGCTGTCCTGCATCAAG
>NZ_KV817760.1:0-267 GCF_001814765.1 Enterococcus sp. HMSC061C05 | reverse complement strand
GTCAGCGGTTCGATCCCGCTAGGCTCCATTTCATTTAAATAATGAATATCTTTTTCGCGGTGTAGCTCAGCTGGCTAGAGCGTCCGGTTCATACCCGGGAGGTCGGGGGTTCGATCCCCTCCGCCGCGATTTTTAAGAGCCTGGACCTTTAGCTCAGTTGGTTAGAGCAGACGGCTCATAACCGTCCGGTCGTAGGTTCGAGTCCTACAAGGTCCATTGTGGCGTTGTAAGTTTCATATGGAGGATTACCCAAGTCCGGCTGAAGGG
>NZ_KV817759.1:0-223 GCF_001814765.1 Enterococcus sp. HMSC061C05 | reverse complement strand
ATGGAGGATTACCCAAGTCCGGCTGAAGGGAACGGTCTTGAAAACCGTCAGGCGGGTAAAACCGTGCAAGGGTTCGAATCCCTTATCCTCCTTTATCATATTATCGCGGGATGGAGCAGTCTGGTAGCTCGTCGGGCTCATAACCCGAAGGTCGTAGGTTCAAATCCTGCTCCCGCAATTAAAAACTAAAAACACTGGTTCCGTGGTGTAGGGGTTAACATGC
>NZ_KV817758.1:0-553 GCF_001814765.1 Enterococcus sp. HMSC061C05 | reverse complement strand
ACGCGCCCAAGAGGAGTCGAACCCCTAACCTTTTGATCCGTAGTCAAACACTCTATCCAGTTGAGCTATGGGCGCATATTTAAAATGCCGAGGACCGGAATCGAACCGGTACGGTGATCACTCACCGCAGGATTTTAAGTCCTGTGCGTCTGCCAGTTCCGCCACCCCGGCGCGATTGCTTTGGCAAAGCGGAAAACGGGGTTCGAACCCGCGACCCCCACCTTGGCAAGGTGGTGCTCTACCACTGAGCTATTTCCGCGTGTTTAAAGATGCCGGCTAAAGGACTTGAACCCTCGACCCTCTGATTACAAATCAGATGCTCTACCAACTGAGCTAAGCCGGCATGTAAAACTTAAATTATGCGGGTGAAGGGACTTGAACCCCCACGCCGTAAGGCGCTAGATCCTAAATCTAGTGCGTCTGCCAATTCCGCCACACCCGCAAAAATATGAGCCGTACAGGGCTCGAACCTGTGACCCTCTGATTAAAAGTCAGATGCTCTACCAACTGAGCTAACGGCTCATATGGAGGTTAACGGGATCGAACCGCTGAC
>NZ_KV817757.1:83794-173127 GCF_001814765.1 Enterococcus sp. HMSC061C05 | reverse complement strand
GGAAGCAAACGGTTGGTACTAAGATTCATTTATTAATCGAACGGTTTACTTTTATACAAAGAAAGCCAAAAAGAGGTGCGACACAACTAGTGTCGCACCTCTTTTTTATTTACCTAATCTAATGAAACGTTCCAAGTTTTGATAAGTATTTTTCTTAACTTCTTCAACTGATAGCTCTTTGATTTCAGCGATTGTCTTTAACTGTTCTTCAAGCAGTAAGACATAATCTTTTTCTGAAAAACTATCCCCTAATGCCCATTCTGCTGCATGTAGTCCATCCGTTTCAATAAGTAAGTGGTCGATTGGGACTGTTTTAGCTAGTTGCCAGACTGCTGGGTTCTTTTTCAAATCAAGACCAATGCTGAAATAACAGCCTAAATCAATATAGTCTTGTTGATAGTCCAAAGAAGAATACCAATGAATCAAATAGTGATTAGGGTAAGCTTGGATATAGCTTAAGATCTCTTTTTCGCATCCTTTTGTATGCAGTACAACAGGTTTCTTATTTATGGCTGCAAAAGCAAGCTGTTGCTCAAACACTCTTTTTTGTGTAGACAGCGGCACATTCGTCCAGATATTGTCTAACCCTATTTCACCGATGATCCTTGCTTTTTTCAAAAAAAGCTCAACTTGTGCAAACGTATAGCTATCCGCTTTCCAAGGGTGGATACCGTAACTTAAGACTTGATTCTTGCTTGTTGCAAGCCGTCTGTTTTCCTTCCATTCTTCTGGCGAATCACAATTAATGATCGTCAAAATCGTGTGTTCCTGCTGAAGGAGTGCTAAACTCTGACTCCCATCTAAATGGCAATGAGCATCACTTAACATTTCATTCACCTGCCAATAACTGATAAATCGTTTGCTTCAACTCTGATTGCTGCAGTAGCCATTCACGTGACCGTCGTTTTTCAGGCACTTGAATCTCAGCAATCACATGTGCCGGACGGGCGGAAAGCACAAGAATCCTGTCTGATAAATAAATTGCTTCTTCAATATCATGTGTCACGAGCAAAGTAGTCCGCTTTGCTTTTTTAGGCAGTTTCAGCATCCAGTCTTGCATCTGCCCTCTGGTCATAGCATCTAACGCTCCAAATGGTTCATCAAGAAGCAAGTAAGAGGAAGGATTCATGATTGTTCGTAACAAGGCCGTTCGCTGCTTCATCCCGCCAGATAATTGTTCCGGCAAAAAATGTTCATAGCCGTTTAACCCAAAGATATCCAGATAATCCCTTACTTGTTCTTCATCAATTGCTAGATGATTGATTTTTTGATATAACGTAACGTTTTGATAGACGCTCAGCCAAGGAAGTAACATATCTTCTTGCGGCATATAACTAAATGCTGTATGGAGACCCGTTACTTTTTGATCGTCTACTTTGATCGTTCCAGAAGTCATAGGCTGGACTCCAGTTAAAGTTTTCAGCAATGTTGACTTACCGGCTCCGCTTGGCGCGACAATCGACGTAAAGGTATCTTTAGGGATAGTGAAATGGATGTCTTCTAATATTTTCAGGTTTTCAATGACTACATTCAAGTGGCTGATTTGGATTGACACATCTATCACTCCTATTTTATAAACTGATTAGTGAATAGTTCTTTCGAAGGTACATCTTGCTTGATCAATCCGTTTTCCTGCATAAAAGCTGTATAATTGCGCCAAACTTTTTCTTCCATCAATCCCCAATTCTCAGGATCATCCGTATAATTTTTTGATAAGAATGCTTGTGATTCTTCTAAAAACGTCCGATCATTTCCTTTTGCATATTTTTGCAACAGTTTAGCACTGTCATTTGGATCCTTAATAGCTTCCTGATAGCCTTTTTTCGTGGCATCCATAAAAGACTGTACCAATCCTGGATCATTTTTGATCAGTTGATCATTCGTAATAATTACCGGAGTATAGTAATCTAACCGTTCATCTAATTCTTTCAATGGGATATAGTTTAGTTCAATACCCGCTTCTTTTGCTTTGATCATATCCCAACCTTCAAAGTACCATTGGATATCTGAGGATTTTCCTAAGCTTTCTGGCCCTTCACCATTGCTTCCTACCATTGTCAGTTTTGAAAAGTCCCCGCCGTCTTTTTCCATCACAGCTTTTAAGACAGCTTCTTCACTTGGACTTTGCCAACCTGCATATGTTTTTCCTTCAAAATCTTTTGGTGAATGGATGTTACTGTCTGATAGGGTGGCGAATCCAGAAGTATTATGTTTGATCACTGTAGCAATTGCTTTGACTGGTATATTCTGTCCATCTGCGTGAGCATAAGTGACATCTTCTTGATAACTTACACCAAATTGTGCTTTGTCCGCACCTACTAGACCAATACTTGTCGAATTATCTCCTGGTTCGATGATTTGGACATCTAAACCAGCCTCTTTATAATAGCCTTTTTCTTTTGCTAGGTAGATGCCAGTATGATTAGTATTCGGTACATAATCCAAAACAAGTGTCACTTTTTTCAAATCCTTCGTTTCTTGTTTGCTACTTGTTTCCTTTGCAGTGCCACAAGCGGATAAAAGCAACAGTAGCGGTAATAAAAGCCATAATTTTTTCATTTGATCCCCTTCTCTTAAAAAATATAAAGCATACGATAATACCCTTTTTTCAATAATGAACAAGCGCCATTCAGCAATAAACTCAATAGAATGACACAAATGATCGCAGCAAAAACTTTATCGATCTGGTAGCTGTTTTTTACGCGTATCATATAATACCCTAAGCCTGCTTGAGCGCTTAGCCATTCTCCAACGACTGCTCCGCTGACACAATAAGTAGCGGCCACTTTTAAACCGGAAAAGAATCCGGATAAACCCGCTGGTATTTTATATATTCGATAAATCTTCCCTGTATCTGCCCCCATCGTTTTCAAAAAGATGATTTGCTCTTTTGATACTTTCCTCAATGTATCCGAAAAAGAAACTACGATCGGAAAATAGCTTATCAAGACAATAAGGATCACTTTTGGAAGCATACCGAAACCAAACCATAGGGTCAGCAAAGGCCCTAAAACCATGATTGGCAACATTTGAGAAATCACTAATAATGGATAAAAAGACATTTCTAAGAACTTCCAATAATCCATTGCCAAAGCAGTAATAAAAGAAAGAACGCTAGCTATTGCCAAACCAATCACTGCTTCATTTAATGTTGTGACAGAATGGGAAAGCAATACGTGTGCATCTGCTGTTAACGCAGAAAATACAGCAGCAGGTCCGGGTAAAATAAAAGCGGGTATTTTCCAAACTAAGACAACGATCTGCCAAATAATTAAAATGAATGCCATACTGACTGCTGGATAAAGATTTTTCTTCATTTTGATGCCTCCTTTCTTCTAATATGGATAACAAAAAACGCTTGAAATGGGCACGACATAGTAACCCGCTTCAAGCGTCTGCTATGTTTCTCCCTTCACCAGTATTAACTGACAGGTTCAATGGGTCTAAGTTCACAACTTACTCTCATGTCGTCTACGACATCCCCAGAAACAGGTATTCATTTTTTAAAGTGTAGCACAAGAAGGAAAAAGCAACAAGCGCTTTAGTTATCATGCTGATTATTTCAATAAATAGGAGAGATCGCTAGCCAATGTCGGATACCCCATGATATAGCTATCCAACTCTTTTTTAGTCAATTTTTGATTGATGACTAGTGTCAAATCATCAATCAATTCATCTGCTTGCTCGCTAATCACTGCAGCACCAATCAAATAATTTTGCTGGTCAAAGGTCAATTCAGCCTTAGCAACTGGTTCATTGACACGATGATAGGTGAACCAACCGGTAAGATCCATCTCTACCACTTGATCTGACGAAGAGGCATGACTTTTTGTGACTCCTACTTCAGCAAGTTTAGGACTGGCGTAGACGATCGTGGGTATAATCGGATATTTGATAGGTTCGCTTGTTGCATCCGTTATCCGTTTAGCTACATAATTTCCTTCAAAAGTGGCGACTGGTGTCAATTTGGGTGTTTTCCTTGAAACAATATCTCCACACGCAAAAATTTTTGGATTGCTCGTTTGCAGATAATGATTGACCTCAATCCCGTGTTTATCAAAGACGACATTCGCTTGTTCAAGTGCTAAAGATTCTGTATTCGGCTGTCTCCCAGTCGCACAAAAAATCATATCTGCTACTAATTCCGTTTCTTTTCCGACTAAACGATATCGAGTTCCTTCCGAGATGATCTTTTGGGTTTCAACATCAAAAGCAAACTGAATACCAGATGATTCCATTTGATGGACGGCTTCCTCTACCAAAGACGCCTCAAATTCTTTTAATGGTCGTTGATTATGATGGACAATGGTTACTTTACTCCCTGCAGCATTGGCAATCGTAGCCAGTTCAAAAGCAATATATCCGCCGCCGATAAAAATGATTTCTTTAGGCAGTACAGGCAATGATAAAAAATCTGCACTATTCTTCAAGTATTCCTTTCCTTCCACTGGTAAGATCGTGGGTCTTTGTCCTGTTGCCAGAACAAAGTAATCTCCATGAAAAACTTCTTCATTGACTTCAATAGATGAGTCGTCCAAGAAACGAGCGGTTCCTGAAAGATGATCGATTCCAGCTTCTGCCAATTGTTTTTTCCGATTTTCTGGAACTGGATCTGTGAATGTGCGTTTGAATTTTTGGAGTTCTTCCCAATTAGCGGTTGGGATCTCGTTAAATCCTTTTCCATTCAATTGTTTTATCCGATTACGGGCTTCTACTGCACTCAACAAGACTTTTTTAGGGTCACATCCACGGTTAGGACAAGTCCCGCCCCATAGATCTTCTTCGACCACTAATACTGTTTTACCTGCTTCTTTCAATCCATAAGCAGCACTTAAGCCGCTCACACCTGAACCGATGACGATTGCCTCATATGTTTTCATTTTCTTCCTCCTTTCGACTTAAAAAAGTAAAGACTTCTTTACTTGTCAGTGAACCAATGTTTTTTCCTTTTTCTACTATCACAATGTTTGGGTACACTGAAAGAAGTGAATACACTTCTTTCATAGGCGTATCAAGGCAAACTTGTTGATAACTGTTTTTCGGTATTTCTTTTAAAAAATATCCATTGACGACTAAATCTTCGACTCGCCATTCTTTCGTCTGTTTCGGTTCATCAAAGAAATGCCGTACATATTCATTTTTAGGATTCATCAATAACTGTTCTGGAGTGTCGCATTGGATAATTTCTCCATCTTTCATAAACGCAATACGATCTCCTAGCTTGATTGCTTCTTCCATATTATGCGTAACGAAAACGATGGTCGTTCCCAGTTCTTCATGTAAAGATAAAACTAATTCTTGTAATGAATTTCTTGAAATAGGATCTAATGCGCTAAATGGCTCGTCCATCAAAATCACATCTGGGCTTGCAGCAATAGCTCGGATGATCCCGATCCGTTGCTGTTCTCCTCCAGACAACTCTCTAGGCATACGATCTCGATAAATATCAGGAGATAAGCCAACTTTTTGAAGAAGTTCATCTACACGGTCTGCTCTTTTCTGCTTTTCCCAACCTAACATTTCAGGGATGACTTCAATGTTTTGCTTGACTGTCATGGTCGGGAACAAAGCGATTTGCTGCAGCACATACCCCATATTCCACCGCATTTTCTGCAGATTATATTCATTTAACGATTTTCCTTTGAAGTAGATGTCTCCTGCTGATGGTTTAGATAATCCATTGATCATTTTCAAAGTAGTTGTTTTTCCACTACCAGAAGGCCCAACCAAAACAAAGATTTCTCCTTCTTTGATTGCAAGAGTTAGGTCATCAATGACATATTTTCCATCGTACTTTTTTTGCACATGTTTGAATTCGATTAATTTAGTCACTGATCTCCCTCCTTTAGTAATCCTTCGTTTTCCAGGAAGATTCGTGCTACTTCTGCCGGTTTTTTCTTTTCGACATTGACTTGATAGTTCATATCGATCATTTGATTTTCTGTTATTTTTCCGCTTAATTTATTCAGCGCTTCAACGATTTCAGGATGGTCCTTGGCGAAATCTGTTTTCATCAGTGGTGCGCCTTGATAAGCTGGGAATAGCCCTTGATCATCTTCTAGAGTGACTAGATCATACTCCTTGAGTTGGCTGTCTGTGGAATAAGCATCCACAATATTGACATCTCCATTATTGATTGCTTGGTAACGCAAACTCGGTTCCATGCTTTGTACACTTGAAAAATTCAATCCATATGCTTCTTGAATTCCTTTATATCCATCGGAACGATCAATAAATTCCAGTGTGAATCCCGCTTTGATCTGATCAGAAACTGCTGCTAAATCGGAAATCTTTTTAAGTTGATGCTCGTCTGCAAAAGATTTCTTGACCGCCAAGGCATACGTATTTTGATAAGCCATTGGTTTCAATAATGTCATATCGAATTGTTTGTTCAATAATTCTTCTGCTTCGTCATATGTTTTTTCTTTTGTCAAATCAGCACTTTTCATTGCTTCAGGTACCTTCACCAAGCTTTCTAGGACAGTTCCTGTGAATTCAGGATAGATATCGATTTGCCCTTGATCCAAGGCATTGAACAAAAAACTAGTCTTGCCAAAATTCGGTTTTAATTCAACTTCTGTTTTTGTGTTGTCTTCAATCAATTCTTTGTACATTTGGATCAGGATTTCAGGTTCCGCTCCTAATTTTCCAGCAATCGTGATGGTTTCATTTTTAAACAAGGCAGACTGATATAAAGAAACGCCCCCAAATAAACACACCACGGCTGCTAAAGTAATGATGGAATATCGAGGTTTCTTATGCTGCAACCAGCGAATCAATCCGCTGAATATAATGGCAAGCAAGGCAGAACTGATTGCACCAATCAATGTTAAAACTGGTGTGTTGCGGTCGATACCTAATAAAATAAATGTTCCTAATCCACCTGCTCCGATCAATGCTGCCAAAGTAGCCGTACCGATGATCAAAACTAAGGCAGTTCGGATACCTGAGATAATGACAGGCAATGCGATGGGAAGTTCTACTTTCAGCAAGCGTCTCATTCTGGACATACCAAATGCTACCGCCGCTTCTTCAATAGACGGGTCAATCTCAGCTAGACCAATATACGTGTTTTGGAAAATCGGAAGCAAAGCGTAAATAACAAGTGCAATCAATGCTGGAACAGTTCCGATCCCTACAAATGGGATAAGTAACCCTAATAAGGCAAGTGAAGGAATCGTTTGAAGCACACCCGTGATCTGCAATAAGACTTCTGCCATTTTTTTATGATTAGCTGCCCAAATTGCTAGAGGAATAGCAATCAGTGCTGCAATCAGCAAAGAAATGAGAGAAATAGACAGATGTTGAAATGCAGCTTCCAGCAACTCGCCTTTTCTTTCACTTAATGTTTGTATAAAATTATTCATGCGACCTTCCTTTCTGTTATTCTTTAAGTATAAACATTTCTTTACATTTTCCCAACTAACTTGACTTGCCTTAACCCTACTAGACGTCAGTAATTAATAGAAAAATCACCTCTAAATATGCGGATAAAAAAAGAATCCGAGCAACAAAATCGGATAGATGTATTGGTTCTCGTTTCTTCAAAACGAACATCCAATACATCTATACGAAATGATCACTCGGAATCAACCGTATCGTTTTTCATATACAACTTTTCTTTTAAATAAAAAGAAACAGCCAATAAAGTAGAAATCTCGTGGGGGAGAACACCTTTATTGGCCTGTTCAACAAGTATTATACTGTATCATGACACTTTTTTGCCAAAAATGTAAAAAACGGTTGTTTTGGCATCATAAACGTCTTGTTTTCTTATTTTTACTTATATCACCACTTTATTTTCTATCTCTTTCACTCCATAAAGCGGAATGAGTTCTTCTTTTGACTGATAATAAACAGCTTTTTCACGGTTCTTCATCAAAAATAGAAAGATTTCTTTCATAGCAAGTGGTGCTTTGCCTTGTTCAAATAAAAAGATGAATTGATACGATTCATTTATCTGGATTCTTGTCACAGGAATCAGTTTTTGGTCTTGAGCCAAAAAAACACCTTGATAATCTGTTTTTTTGGGTGATTTTGTAAGAATTGTCAATAAGTCTGCTGCTCGCATTTTTCCACTCCTTTTTGATAATTTGGAAGAAACAACCAAAAATAAATTTTTTTCATTTTCCTCTTGAAGAAAGAGTATAAGTCAGTATAATGAAGAGGTTGCTGAAAATTTTCAAAAGAAAAGAGGCTAGAAATGAAAAAATTAAATTTAATGACAGAATTGTGCGGAATCATTTTAGGCGCAGGGATCTATGGATTGGCTGTGACAGGCATCAATATTCCATCTAAACTGGCAGACGGTGGTGTTACTGGTATTGCTTTGCTCTTGCATAATCTTTTTGGATTCGCGCCTTCTATCACTTCGCTGCTTTTTAATTTACCTTTACTGCTTATCTCATTGTTTCTTTTTGGAAAACACGCTTTTCTTCGGACGATCGTCGGAACATTTGCGCTGGTTTTCTTTTTACATTTATGGGAAAGCCTTCATATACATTTTGCTGTAGATAGTCTACTGATCAATAGTTTGATGACAGGGATTCTTTCTGGCATTGGTTGCGGTCTCGTCTTTCGATTTGGCGGAAGCACAGGCGGAACAGATATCATTTATCAAGCCATTGAAAAATATTTTCATATTAAGATTGGCAAAAGTCTTTTCTTGATCACTTTTGGTATTTTAGTTGTCTCCTTGCTTTATTTGGATCTCACACATTTTCTGTATACATTGCTTAGCTGTTCTATTCTATCTTATACATTGAATAAAGTGAAGTATCTGGAAATTGGATCTGTTTTACCCCAATTGGAAGCAAAACAGACTACAGAAACATTTGAACCACTTGATCCTCTTGAACAGTTAGAGCACTGATTCTTATTTTTACTATTTTATTTGCTTTACTAAAAAATCATTATGTAAACTACGACGTATATTCTTTCAATAAAATTTTTTATAAAAATATGAAAACAAACTATTTTTACAGACAATCTGTGAAAATAGTTTGTTTTTTACTCTTCACCTTTTCTCCTCTTGCTCACGGCAGAAAACATCAGCTAAGAAAAAAAGATTAGGTTACGATATAATCATTCGAGTAGAGTATAAAAAAAGAAACGCCGCAGCGTTTCCTTCCCCACTATAACATAATACAAGGTTGTATTTGACTTATTTAAAATAGCTATTCTCTCCTAAAGAATTTCCCTGATCGTCAATCAGCCCTTGCAGTGAACGTTCTAAGATACTATGGCTTTTTTTCGATTTTTTTTCTTCTGACTGCTTTGTTTCCTCTAATGTTTTTGTTCGATTGAACGTGCGTACAGAAGGCTCATCATTTCTTTTTTCTTGATAAGGCGTTGGTTCTGTATCAAACAACAGATAAGAGTCATCTGTTTTTTTCATTGATTCGATCAAATGCTCTTCAGAAATTTTACTTTCTCTAGGGTCTGGAATAATAGATGCAGGTACATATTTAGGAACAAAATAAGAACGTTCCCGTACCTTTGTGTCCACAGATGAACTTCTCATAGTATTTCGAGACTCTGTCCTCGTTTCACTTTGCCTGACAGGACGAGAAGACTCACCAAAAAGTTTTTTTCGTCCAGTCGACGTGAGTTCTGATTGATGATGTCCAGTATAATCCGGTAATTTTTCTTTATGTTTTTCCAAATTTTCCTTACGCGGAGCTGACTTCAATCCATTTGTTGCACGGCGCTTGCGTCGGACCTGTTCAGTGTTTGTGTTCGTGAAATGGAATTCTTTCATTTGTTCAAACGGGTGCTGATTCTGTTCAGTCAAAAGATCTTCCTGCCCGTCAAATAATACCCGCTTCTTCTCGCTGGTTAATTTTACGCCTAACTCGTCATCGTACGCAGGAAAACGGAAATGTTTTCGTCTGATTTCTTTCATTCAAACCATCCTTCTCAAAAATGGAACTTTTCTCAATAATAGCACAGATTTTTTGTTTTCAGTAGCAATGCGCTGATTATTTTAAGAAAATAGCGATGAATTTCATAAATATATAAAAAGTAACGAGGCTTAATTTGTCGTTTCTCTGATGACTAGTTCAGGGAAAAAGCGACGATAACCTTGACTTGCCCCTTTCTCTTCTATTTTTTTCAGCAACATTTCCCCGCATACTTCCCCCATACGGATAATATCTTGCTTGATCGTTGTCAATTTAGGCGAACTGATTTGGTCTAAAAACACGCCATCAAAGCCGATTACACCAAATTCTTCCGGCAAGCGCCCACCAGCATTTACAATTCCTCTTACCGCTCCTAGTGCCAGTCGATCTGAGCTGCATACAAAACAAGTTTTATCGGTGAAACCTGCCCAGTTTTCTATCATATATCTTTCTACTTCTGTCGAATGATTTGGAAATCGCAAGATCTTACTTGGAAGATCAGCTTCCTTCATCACAGATAAGTAACCAGCTTCCCTTGAAAGCTCAAACGATTCGTCCACTTCGATCCCGATATAAATAATTGTTTGGTAATCTCTTTCTAAGGCATATTGCGTTGCTTTTGCTGTACCATATTCATTATCGCTGTCTACATAGTCATATCCTTCACAATTTTCTCCAAACAAAACAACTGGTTTTTCCAAGCGGTCAATCCAATCGAAGTCTTTTTTTCTGACACCTGTGATGATGTATCCATCACAAGAACCGACATCGAATGCGTCATTTGTAACTAGTTGGAGAGAATAATGCGCTTTTCCGATCCGTTTAGCGATCCCCATCAGCAAATTCATGTAATAGGGCTCGGTTGTGTCGATTTCTTCCAGTATAAATAATTTGATGATCTGTGACCGATTCGTGACAAGTGCTTTTGCAGCAATATTTGGGCGGTAATCCAATTCAGCCATTGCTGAGAAAACTAACTCTTTCAATTCATCCGTCACCTGTTCCGGATGATTGATGACTCGAGAAACCGTCATTTTTGAAACATTGGCACGTTTTGCAACATCTGCTAAAGTGGGCATGCTCTCTTCCTTTCTAACATGTTGTCGTTCTTATTACCAATTATACCAAATTTTCCTAACAGGGTTCATTATAGCCCAAAAGAAAAATCAGAAAATCTCCTATCCTCCTTAAGTGATTTTCCGATTCAGCTATTTCTATTTTTTTATCAAATTCTTTGCTAAAAAAGCGGAAGCTTCCTCCATCAGTGGTATTTGTACCATGTGTCGCTGTGTTTTGGAGGAACGAAAAACAATTTCTTTTCCGTAAGGCTCATGCCGGTTTTTCTCTACAAATCTTTCCGTTTGTATATAAGGGATCTTTTCATCTGCTTGTCCATGCCAAAAGAACAGAGGGCGTCCAGCTAGCTTTTCCGGCTGCAATGATAAATCATAACTCTTGACCCACGAGATCAGATCAAAATAGTCTTTTGGCAAGATATAGTTGTATTCTGACGCTCGTCTTGCAATTTCTTTCCCATATTCCAGAGGCGCAGGAGATCCCATCAAACATACACCTGCTGCTATATGAGGATGCTTGGCTAACAACGCGCATGTTGTCATTCCGCCCATCGAAACCCCGCCAACTGCAAGCCGATCATGTAAAAGATCTCTTTTTTCTAAATGCTTGATAAGCGTGTCAAACTCAAACAAGTTCCCGTAGATACTATCCCAAAATGTATAGGATGGAATAGAAGAAACTGGCTGTTTGCGTTCCCCATGATTCATCGCATCTGGCAGGATCACACGAATACCTTGCTGTGCAATTTTCCTTCCTTGTGTCAAAACTAACTCCTTACTTGTCTGCCATCCGTGATAATAGATAACAACGGGAATCCGTTCTTCTCTTAATTCTTTCAGGACAACCTCTAACACTGGAATTTGATTGACAGAACGTTTCAATATAATTGGATTCAATGGTTACTCACCTATTTTCATTAAATTTCCTGATCGCCATAGCAACCATGATCCGACAGTCGTCTGGAACAGGTTCAGTATACCAAATAATATAAATGCAGGACTGAATGGCTCAGGAAATAAGAATAGGGAACAAAGCCCCACCACTCCTAATGCTAGCGAAAGGAGAGGATAAACAGAGAAATTCAAAAAACTGGCAACGCTACCGAAAATATTACCAATAAATAGTATCAAAAAGAAAAAAACGCTTAGAATCAAACCATCTGTCAGCGACATCTGAAAAACAATGTTCTCTACATCAATTGGCTGTTGAATCGCATAGACACCTAAGTATATACTGAGAAGGAGACTGAGCACGTGGCTGGCACAAAACACTCGATTGACCGTTTTCATTTTAATCACCTAACCTATCTTTATAATTCTATTATAATCATTTTATCATTTTTTGGTACCAATAAAGTTTCAATTTTTCTTCACTTGCGATTTTTTTTGATATTGTTGTTATACAAATGAAAGGAGTTTTACAAATGATTGATCCTAAAATGTTGGGGATGATCTTCCTCATCAATTTTGCTTATATCACTTTGAACACGTTACGTTTTATGCTGACAATGAAAGGCTACCGGCTGATTGCTCCCCTTGTCAGTATGGTTGAGATCACGATCTATATCGTAGGGCTATCTCTTGTATTGGATCGTTTAGATAATCCGCTGAATTTATTTGTCTATGCGCTAGGTTACGCAGTAGGTATCAGTGTTGGGATTTTGATTGAAGACAAGCTGGCATTAGGATACATCATGGTCACAACGATTTTGCCAGCAAATAGCGCGGAAGATAAAAGTTTGCCTGGTATACTGAGAGAACACGGTTACGGTG
The DNA here is from genome assembly GCF_001814765.1 of Enterococcus sp. HMSC061C05. NCBI lineage: Bacteria > Bacillati > Bacillota > Bacilli > Lactobacillales > Enterococcaceae > Enterococcus > Enterococcus sp. HMSC061C05. The sequence continues at coordinate 160,376 of NZ_KV817757.1, read as the reverse complement.
TGACACAAACTTCTGCAATGGGTCTAGAAGGCGAGCGACTGGTCTTGGAAATACTTTCTCCTAGAAAAAGCGAACGTGAACTGTATCGTCTGATCAAAGAAATTGAAGAGCGTGCTTTCATCATCTCATATGAGCCAAAATATATTTCAGGTGGTTTTTGGACTAAAAAAGTAAGAAAAAGACAAGGAAAATAACTCACAAATTAAAAAACTGTCGAACATATAAATTAAATTTTAGATGTTCGACAGTTTTTATTTATAATTTTGATTAAAAAACATCGACATATACTCATTGATTTGTTATTATACTTTATATACTTATCAATTTAATTTGGAGATATTATGGAAATTCAACGTAAAACAACTAATTTTTTACATTTAGGCTCTTTTTTTGCAACTTTGACGATTTTATTTTTTCTATGTTATTCGTACGTTAAGACCTCACATGCGCCTTCTAGTGCATTAGGCTGGTTGCTTTTGGATCATTCTGATATTACAGAAACCGAAGAAAATCCGTTTTTTTTGATTCTATCTTCTCTATGCGGCTTGATGTTTTCTGTGTATTTCGGTGCCTATTTTTTTCATCGACATCCTGGTACGTTAAATGAAGCTTCAGGTGTATTGATTGCATTTAAAACGTTTTCTTTTTTAGCTATCCTTTTTTATTCGTTTAATCACAATACGCTTTTCTTCTTTATCATGAATGGTTTAGTCGTGATTTTATCTATTTTCACTTATTTTATTTTTTCACTCATTTTTAGCCAAATGAGATGTCCGCTCTTCTTTCGATTAGTTCCTGTCACATGTTTTATCTACAGCTTGTTTTCCTTTTTTGTCCTTGCTTTGATACCATTGGCCAACCCTTCGACGATCCAAGTCGCAGGAAATCTGTTGGATATGCTCTTCATCGTCAGTCTAGGTGTATTTATGTGGCAAAGAAAAAAGAAACAAAATAAAAAGCATTTTGAAGCCTGACTATGACGACTTCATAAATGCTTTTTTAATTTTAAACACTTCAATCTAAAAGAATATCCCAAGATTGGATAGATGATTAATAATGACTTACCATTCGTTTCTGAGTGATTCTGGATCACCAAATGGACTTCCTAATCTAATCGGCTAGTTCTTCCCTTAGAATGCCATACTTGATTGAATCATAATATTGATTATTTAAAAATCTAACTTTTCTTATGACTCCTTCCTTTGTCATTCCACATTTCTCACCAATTTTTTGCATTCCTTTGTTTCCAGACCATGTAGTGAATCCAATATGTGGTAGATAGGCAAAATACTCAAATAATTCTTTTAACCATAAAAGAAGAGAAAGACTCCTCTTGCAAGAATCAGCATAATTTTTGCTTACTGCTCTCTTAGATTCTACTCACCAAAGCTGCTCTATATTGTTCCATATTCTTTGATATAAGAAAATGCATGCGGCATAAATTTCTTGCTCAGCTCAGAAAAGATTTGTCGTTTAAGAAAGGCCCTTTCCTCCATTGTCAATGAAGGATCCAATGTTGGAAATTCGATCTCAAGATTGTTTTTTTCGACAATAGGCAATGCTAGTGTAAATGATTCTTCTTCCTTTATGGTATTCGTCACAAGTAATGACTGATGGAAAATACTAGGCCGACGATTTTTATATTTATTCTTACGTATCCTGTCAACGATAATTTCTATTTGATCAAAAAAGTACGCTTCATTTACATCTCCAATAAGTTCGGCTAATTCTTTGAATGCCTTCGTTACAGGAAGCTGATTCTTTTGTATAAAAAAATAATTAGCCAACGTAAGCGGGAAGTGTTCTTTAGAGGAAAGTGTAATAAAACGGTACTTCTGATTTCCTGCAGTCGTTCTCAGCAATTCTGTCTCTCGGCTGTTTCTTACTCCATAAAAATGCGTTTCTTTTCGTTCATCTTCAAAACAATACGCCCAAATAACTTCTCCCATCGCTAATTTTTGTTCAGCAACAGAGAGTCTCTTCAATTGGTCGGCTATGGTTTCAGCAGCCGAAGTGGCTTGTTGCAAGTAATCGTTGGGATCAAATACTGGAAAGTTCAAATGATATCTTCGTTCTTCTCTCTTGATTAATCCTGCATCTATCAATAAATCAAGAAAATGAGAAAATTTGTTTTGCGGAAATTCTTTTTTTAATTCTCTTAGAATCGTTTCTTTTTCTCGATGTTCATATAGATAATCGGTCAATAAAGAAAAAAGCGGATCACCGGTCAGTTTTTGATAAAAATTTTCCTTATTTTTTGAATAATAATAGTTCATATATGTTCTCTTTTCTATCCATATTATTTTACTTAAAAGGTTTTTACATAAAAAGGAGGAAGAACAAGAGTCATGTTTGACTGTTATTCTCCTCCACTTCTTATATTTTTAGTATGTTCTGTGTTTCTTTTTATTCAATCGCTTATCCCATTCACTTTGAATGCTTCATCCTACCATTTGATTAGCTGAATACAGCCGTCAACTGAGGTACGACTTGTTTTTTACGTGAAACGACACCTTTAAGCAAAGCTCGGTTGTTGGTCAAAGTTGTTTGGAAAGCTTCTTCTACTTTTTCTTTTCCTTTACCAGCAACAAGTAATTCTGAATCGCTGTCTAAGATATTTGTGACAACTAATACGAATAAATCGTAGCCATTTGCTTTCATTTCTTCTTCCATCGCTGCTTCTAGTTCTGCTTGTCGATCCATCACTTCATTCAGATCCACTGTATTGACTTGAGCGATACGCACATTGGAACTGCCCATTGGGAAACTTTTTGCATCCAAATCAAGAAGAACCGCAGCTGATTTATCACTTAGATTCGTTCCGGCTTTCAACATTTCAAGACCATAGGCAGTTAGATCTACTTCAGCGATTGCTGCAAGTTCTTTTGCAGCTGCTTCGTCTTCAGGCGTACATGTTGGCGATTTGAACAACAACGTATCTGAAATGATAGCTGAAAGCATGATTCCAGCAATTTCTTTAGGGATCGTTACTTGGTTTTCTTTATATAGTTTTAAAATGATCGTACTTGTACATCCAACTGGTTCTGCACGATAGTACAATGGATTAGCTGTTTCAAAGTTTGCAATACGATGGTGGTCTACTACAGCCAAAATATTTACTTCGCTGATATCTGAAATACTTTGTTGGAATTCATTATGATCCACAAGCATGACATCTGCATTTTCTGCTTTAGCTGACTCTACTACTCGTGGTGCAGATAATTGAAAGTGGTCTAATGCGTATTGTGTTTCTTCATTAGGTGTACCTAGAGCAACTGCTTCTGTTTCGTTACCTAATTCATTTTGCAAGTGTGAAAAGGCAATGGCTGCCCCAATTGCATCTGTATCTGGATTTTGGTGACCAAAAACTAAAATTTTTGACATGTCATTCGCTCCTTTGTGATTTCTCCTATTTAATAATAGCAAAAAAACGGAAAGAAGCAATACTTAACTTCTTTCCGATGCGTTCTATCGCGTTAAATATTTTGTATACTCTTCTGTATGAAGCAATCGTTTAGCATTTTCGACACGTTCTTTTGTAGGTGGTTCAATTCCTTCTAATGGATATTTCAAACCAAGTGTTTCCCACTTGTATTTTCCCATCGTATGGTAAGGAAGGATCTCTACTCTGTCTACATTTGACAAGGTTTGGATAAAGTTGTCTAGTCGGATCAAATATTCATCATAATCACTTCGCTCAGGAACTAGTACATGGCGAATCCAAACCGGTTTGTTGATTTTTGACAAATATTGAGCCATTTCTAGAATATTTTCATTGTCCCAATGCGTTAGTTTTTTATGCTCTTCATTATCGATGTGTTTGATATCAAATAACAGTAAGTCTGTATACTTCATCAATTCTTGAAAACGAGAGAAGAAGGGGTCTTCATACGTAAAAGGTTTTCCGCATGTATCCAATGTAGTATGCATTTCCCGCTCTTTTGCTTTTTTAAATAGTTCGATCAAAAAATCGATCTGCAATAGAGGCTCTCCGCCACTAACAGTAATCCCACCTTTATCTCCCCAGTAAGGTCTGAAGCGTTCCGCTTTATCTAAAAGTTCATCTGCTGAGTACTCTTTCCCTCCGCCAATATTCCAAGTATCAGGATTGTGACAGAATTGGCAACGCATGCGGCATCCTTGCATAAACACGACAAAGCGCAGTCCAGGGCCGTCTACTGAACCGAAAGTTTCGATAGAATGAACATAGCCGATTGTTTTTTCTTCCATTTAAATTCACATCTTTTCTTTGATTTCATTTTAAGTACAAGTTAGCTGTCGAAGCGAAGCTTTCTGAACAAAATTTTTCGCAATCACCGCTTCGTTATGTGTAAAATTTACAGGGACGGAACATACATGTCCTGCCCCTGTAAATCGTGTCTTTCAAATAAGCATACTGATCATTCGATTATGATGCGAAGGATATCTAACGATCTTTCGGCACTGAGTCGAAAGGCTGTTTCCTAAACTTTTTTACATTCTGTCGTGTGAAGTTCTCATCAAGACATCTAGTTGTTGTTCTCTTGTCAAGTCACGGAATTTAACTGCATAACCAGATACCCGGATCGTCAAGTTCGGATATTTCATTGGATTTTCCATTGCATCACGCAATAGATCATTACTGAATACATTGACATTCAAATGATAAGCCCCTTTTGAGAAGTATCCGTCTAAGACATTACGCAAGTTTTCGATTCTTGTATCTTGTTCTTTTCCAAGACCAGAAGGATTGATTGTTTGGGTATTTGAAATTCCATCCAATGCACAACCGTAATTCATTTTAGCTGTTGAGTTCAGGCTGGCCAATAACCCACTTTGTTCTGCATTGTAACTTGGGTTTGCTCCTGGCGCAAGTGGTTTTCCAGCTTCACGGCCATCAGGAGTATTTCCTGTATTTTTACCGTAAACAACATTTGAAGTAATCGTCAATAATGAAGTTGTTGGTTTTGAGTTGCGGTAAGTTTTATGACGTTTGATTTGTCCCATGAAGTATTCCAAGATCCATGAAACTAATTCATCTGCACGGTCATCATCATTTCCGTATTTAGGGAAGTCGCCATCTACTTCAAAATCAACTGCTATTCCTTTTTCATTACGGATTGCTTTTACTTTTGCATATTTGATGGCTGACAAGCTGTCTGCCGCATGAGAGATTCCAGCAATACCTGTAGCAAATGTGCGTTGCAAGTCAGAATCCATCAAGGCAAGCTGAGCTGCTTCATAAGAATACTTATCATGCATGTAATGAATGATGTTCAACGTATTGACATATAGTTCTGCTAACCAATCCATCATATTCATGAAGTTATGTTTCACTTCTTCAAAATCTAGTACTTCTGATGTGATAGGACGATATTCTGGTCCAACTTGGGCGCCAGTCACTTCATCGACCCCACCATTGATAGCATATAATAGTGTTTTAGCCAAGTTAGCACGAGCACCAAAGAACTGCATGTCTTTTCCAACAACTGTTCCTGATACACAGCAAGCAATCGCACAATCATCAGAACCCCATTGTTCACGAAGCTGATTGTCATTCTCAAACTGAATCGAAGAACTTTCAATAGCGATTCGGCTCGCATATGTTCTGAATCCTTCTGGAAGGTGTTCAGAGTACAAAACAGTCAAGTTTGGTTCTGGTGAAGGTCCCATATTTGTCAATGTGTGAAGCAGACGGAAATCATTCTTCGTCACTAATGAACGACCATCTAAGCCCATACCAGCAATGGATAAAGTAGCCCAGATAGGGAAACCTGAGAATAATTGGTTGTATTCAGGTGTACGCGCGAATTTGACCATACGTAATTTCATTACTAAGTGATCGATCAATTCTTGCGCTTCTTTTTCTGTGATTACTCCATTATCCAAATCACGTTGGATATAGATATCAAGGAATGCTGAGATACGTCCGATTGACATCGCAGCGCCATTTTGTGATTTGATTGCTGCTAAATAACCGAAGTATAACCATTGGACAGCTTCTTTTGCATTTGCAGCTGGTTTAGAGATATCATAGCCGTATTTTGCAGCCATTTCTTTCATTTGTGCTAATGCACGATATTGTTCAGTGATTTCTTCACGTAAACGAATCACTTCTTCACTCATCGTATGATAACCAGTCATATCATGATCTTTTTTCTTTTGTTCCATCAAATAGTCGATTCCATACAATGCCACACGACGATAGTCGCCGATGATACGTCCGCGACCGTAAGCGTCTGGAAGCCCTGTAATGATTTTGTTTTTACGAGCTGCACGCATTTCGGCAGTATAAGCATCAAACACCCCTTGATTATGTGTTTTGCGCCAGTCAGTGAAAATATGTGTTAATTCATCGTTTGGTGTATAGCCATTGCTTTTCAGCGCATTGTTAGCCATATTGATTCCACCGAACGGCATGAATGCTTGTTTCAAAGGTTTGTCTGTCTGTAGACCGACGATTTTTTCCAAATCTTTATCCAAATAGCCTGCATCGTGGGAAGTAATGGTTGATACGATTTCTGTGTCCATATCATAGACACCGTTACGTTCGAATTGGATATCATTCAGCTTTTGCAATTCATCCCATAATTTTTCTGTTGCTTCTGTTGGGCCTTCCAAAAAGCTGTCATCACCGCGATATTCAGTGTAGTTGTTTTGAATAAAGTCTCTAGTGTCTACGCCTTCTTTCCATTTGGTACCTTTAAATCCATTCCATTGCTCCATTGTATGGACCTCCTAAATTTCTGTTTTATGTAACAGTTTTTACGTGATTAGTATAACACAGCACCTTATCTTTGCAAGGGTTTTCTTGTTTTTTATTTAACAATTTTTATGTTTTATCTATGTATATTCCAAGTAACGTTGATATACCAATATTTAAGTATTGTGAACACTTTCATCTTTTTTTGCAAACGTATAAGGATTTATTAAAAATGAATGAAAAAGAGGGGCCATCTGTATTAATACAGATGGCCCCTCTTCACTAAAATACCATAACAGTTATGATTCGATGAAAATCTCAGGAGCATCGATAACTTCGATGACTTCTCCACCTTTTTTCTCGTCCATAGCAAACGAACCATTCGATGTTCGATCACCTATAGGAAAATCCGTTGGATCAATCGTTATCTGTTGTCCTTTTTGATTCATCAAGGTTATTTCTTTTGATCTTCCTTCCGACATATAGATAATGCGGTGCGGATTTTTTTTCAGCTCACGCATGACCGTCACTCCCCGCTTCGCACGTGAAGTTTGGCTGATTTCTTGAGCAAGCATGCGTTTCACAGCTCCTCGCTGAGTAACGATTACGATCGGCGTATCTCCGTCTGCTAACACAAGCAGTCCATTGACAATCCTATCTCCATCTTTCAAATTCATAGACTTCACTCCAGCTGCCTTTGCTCCAACAACGGGAACATCTGTTAAAGGATAGCGCAAGCCCATTCCTTGATTCGTTACTAAGAACACATCTAAGCCTGGCTGATCTTCTTTCAGATATACAGCAATAAGTTCATCTTCTTCCGCCTTTAGCTTCATACAGCTGAGCGGACGACTCTTGTAGGTGCGCCATGGTTCGAACTCTGTCATTCGTGTTTGCTTGATCAATCCATTCTTGCTGATGAATACAAATGTTTTCTCTGCTTGGATTTTTTGATATGGGAAAACAGCTAAGATCGATTCATCTACAGACAGATTGGAGATTGTTTGAGAAATGTGTTCACCAGCATCTTTCCATTTCAAATCGGGTAGTTCATGAACAGGACGGTAGATCACATTTGCTTTATTCGTAATCAGAAGAACATGGTCCAATGTGCTCAATTCACCTGAATACAGCAAGTAGTCGCCTTCTCGCATCCCGATTTCTTCTGGTTTGGAAGCACTATAAGAACGAAGGCTTGTTCGCTTCACATAGCCTTCTCGTGTCACACTGACGATTACGTCTTCTTGCGCCACTAAAACTTGCGTATCGATTTTGATTTCTTCGATTTCGTCTTCGATTGTCGTCAGACGAGCGGAAGAGTAATTTTTTTTCACTTCTCGCAATTCTTTTTTCATAACAGAGAAAAGCTCTTTGTCGTTTGAAAGGATTTTATTCAACTCTGTGATTTGTGCAATCAAGTTTTCGGATTCCTTTTGAAGCTCTGTGATATCCGTGTTCGTCAAACGGTATAGTTGCAATGTGACGATTGCTTCTGCTTGTTCTTCTGTAAATTGGAAGACATCGACTAAATTCTTTTTGGCGTCTTTTTTGTCTTTACTTTCACGAATCGTTGCGATTACTTCATCCAGAATCGATAAAGCTTTCATCAGGCCTTCCACGATATGCTGTCGTTTTTGAGCTTTGGCTAAATCGAATTGGCTGCGTTTTGTTATGACTTGCTTTCGATGCTCGATATAACTTCTTAAAATGTCTTTCAGTCCAACTTGATGCGGAGTCATATGATCGATAGCGACCATATTGAAATTGTAATTGATCTGTAACTCAGTGTTTTTGAACAAATAATTCAAAATACCTTGAGCGTTGGCGTCTTTTTTCAATTCAACGACAATTTGCAGACCAGTCCGATCACTTTCATCTCGTACTTCAGCTATTCCATCGATTTTCTTATTCAAACGGATCTCATCCATTTTTTTCACCAATGTCGCTTTATTTACTTCATATGGGATTTCAGTGATCACGATTTGCTGTTTGTTGCCCTTCATTGCTTCTATCTTTGTTTTCGAACGAAGAATAACTTTTCCTCGCCCTGTTTCATAAGCTTTTTTGATTTCATCTTTTCCTTGCAAGATCCCTCCTGTTGGAAAGTCAGGTCCAGGAATATATTCCATCAATTTTTCAAGGCTCGCTTGTGGATGATCGATCATATAGATTGTGCCGTCGATCACTTCAGCTAAGTTATGCGTCGGGATTTCTGTCGCATATCCAGCAGATATACCTGTCGATCCATTGACTAGAAGGTTTGGGTATCGAGCTGGAAGGACTGTTGGTTCTTTTTCTGTATCATCAAAATTCCACACGAGATTAACTGTTTCTTTTTCGATATCTGCTAGCATCTCTCCACTTAACTTGGATAATCTGGCTTCAGTATAACGCATCGCAGCAGGTGGATCACCGTCCATACTCCCGTTATTTCCGTGCATCTCGATCAGTACTTCCCGCAACTTCCAATCTTGGCTCATGCGGACCATCGCTTCATAAATACTGCTGTCACCATGAGGATGATAATTTCCCATGATATTTCCGACAGATTTTGCTGATTTACGGAATCCTTTGTCATACGTATTGCCATCTTTGTTCATGGCAAATAATATCCGGCGTTGCACTGGTTTCAATCCATCACGGATATCAGGCAGTGCACGTTCTTGGATAATATATTTGGAATAACGTCCGAAGCGGTCACCCATCACTTCTTCTAAAGTTAATTCTTGTACTTCTTGTCGATTTTCCATCAGGTGACCTCCTATTCTACTTCAAATAACTGATTATCTTCGTTTTTATCTGCTCGTTCTTCATCTAATAATTCATTAGAAACTGAAGGAGAGATTTCAGCATCCTCTTTTTTATCTAAGATACTGCCATCTTCTTCCAACGTAAATTGTACGTGATTTTCGATCCATTTTCTTCGAGGTTCTACTTTGTCACCCATTAGTGTGGTTACCCGACGCTCAGCTTGCGCAGCATCGTCGATACGGACGCGGATCAACGTACGGGAAGTTGGATCCATCGTTGTTTCCCACAATTGTTCCGCATTCATCTCTCCAAGTCCTTTATATCGCTGTAGCATATATCCTTTGCCGACTTTTTTAATCATTGCTGCCAATTCGTCATCTGTCCACGCATATTCAATGACTTGCTTCTTCCCTTGTCCTTTGGATACTTTATATAAAGGCGGTAACGCGATATATACTTTCCCAGCTTCAATCAGCGGTTTCATATAACGATAAAAGAAAGTAAGCAGTAATACTTGAATATGGGCGCCGTCTGTATCCGCATCGGTCATGATGATTACTTTGTCGTAATTACAGTCTTCGATAGAAAATTCAGGGCCGACTCCTGCACCAATCGTATAGATCATCGTATTGATTTCTTCATTTTTCAAGATATCTTGCATTTTAGCTTTTTCGGTATTAATGACTTTTCCTCGTAAAGGTAGAATTGCTTGGAACTTTCTGTCTCTTCCTTGTTTAGCAGATCCGCCGGCAGAATCCCCTTCGACTAAATACAATTCATTTTTCTTAGGGTTTCGGGATTGTGCGGGTGTCAATTTTCCTGAAAGAAGAGATTCGCCTTTTTTACGTTTCTTCCCATTTCGGCTTTCTTCTCTGGCTTTACGTGCTGCTTCTCTCGCTTCTCTCGCTTTGATTGCTTTACGGACCAACATCTGGCTCATTTCGCTATTTTCCTGCAAATAAAAGCCCATTTGTTCACTGATGACGTTATCTACTACGGTACGAGCAACTGGCGTACCAAGTTTTTCTTTCGTTTGGCCTTCAAATTGCAGAAGATTTTCAGGTACACGGATAGAGAGAACAGCAGCTAATCCTTCTCTGAAATCACTACCTTCCAGATTCTTGTCCCGCTCTTTCAGCAAGCCGACTTTTCTCGCATATTCGTTATAAGATTTCGTCATTGCCGCTTTCATTCCAGCTTCATGGGTTCCGCCATCTTTTGTCCGAACATTATTGACAAACGATAAGACATTTTCTGAATACCCATCATTGTATTGATAAGCGACCTCTACTTCGATACCTTCTTTTTCTCCTGAAAAATAAACGACCGGTGTCAATGTATCTTTTTCTTCATTCAGGTAATCAACAAATTCTTTGATTCCTTCTTCATAATGGAAAACTTCCTTGACTGATTCTTCTCCCCGAAGATCAGAAAGTGAGATTTTAACGCCTTTTAGAAGAAAGGCAGATTCTCTTAACCGTTCGGCTAAAATTTCGTATGAAAATTTTGTTGTACTAAATATTGTATCGTCTGGTAAAAAATGGACAATCGTCCCATTTGCTTTTTTTGTTTTTCCTATCTTTTTCAACGTACCGTCAGGTTTACCGCCGTTTTTAAATTTCTGCTGATACTCTACGCCATCTCTAACGATTGTTACAGTCAGCCATTTCGATAAGGCATTTACCACACTGGCTCCTACACCGTGAAGTCCACCAGAAGTTTTGTACCCTCCTTGGCCAAACTTTCCGCCAGCATGCAGCACAGTAAAAATCACTTCAACTGTTGGGATTCCGGAAGCATGCATCCCTACAGGCATCCCGCGTCCGCTATCTGCAACAGTTATACTATTGTCTTCATGGATGGTCACATCAATCTCACTGCCATATCCTGATAATGCTTCATCAACTGCATTATCGACGATTTCATAGACTAAATGATGCAAGCCTCGGCTGTCAGTGGATCCAATGTACATCCCTGGTCTTTTTCTAACTGCCTCTAATCCTTCCAATACTTGGATGGACGAGTCATTATATTCGTTGTTTACTTTTTTTGCCAAGGCAAACGCTCCTTCAATAATACTTTGCGGCAAAACCGCACCACGATTATCATACTAGAAAAGGTCGTGAAAAAAAAGAGGTTAGATGAGAAATCAATTTTAATTATCTCCTAACCGCTTTTTCGACATTCCTCTCTATCGATCATCTCTTCTTTGTGGTCATTTTTATTTTTGGTTTTCTTTCAACTTACCAAGTTCAATCTTGATACAGCGATCCATTACGATGTCTGTGCGTCCTGCTTTTCTTAGCATCTCATCTGCTTCTTCGTTTTCGATCCCTAGTTGTGCCCAAAACACTTTAGCATCGGTTTTCAAAAAATCAGCTGCTATTTCAGGCAAAAATTCGCTCCGTCTAAATACATCTACGATATCGATTGGATCATCGATTTCTGTTACATTCGCATAGACTTTCTCTCCTAGAATTTCTTCACCAGCCAATAATGGATTTACTGGTATGATTTTATATCCATTGTCTTGCAATACCTGTGCAACCATGTAACTTGTTCGCTCTGGTTTATTGCTCAAGCCTACGACGGCAATATTTTTTGCTTCTTTCAAATAGTTAAAAATCGTTTCTTGTGTTGGATTTTTTATAGACATTTCTGTCACCCCTTGCTTTTCTTTTTATTTCATCTATTATACTTGTATCTTTCATTTTTTCAATTGTTCCTGTTACCTATTCATGCTAAAATAAAGGATAGTTTTCAACTTGAGAGAGGGTAAAAAATGAAATTGATCTTATTACTTATTTTAGCATATCTTTTAGGTTCTATTCCTTCCGGTGTCTGGATCGGCAAATTGTTTTTCAAAAAAGATATCCGGCAACATGGGAGCGGTAATACTGGAACCACCAATACATTTCGGGTATTAGGCAAAACCGCCGGGATCGTTGTCCTTCTTATGGATATTTTAAAGGGTACATTGGCTACTTGTCTGCCGATGATTTTTCACCTTTCTGGGACTAACCCTCTTTGGTTTGGGGTATGTGCGATTCTTGGTCATACATTTCCGATATTTGCTGGGTTTAAAGGAGGAAAAGCTGTTGCGACAAGTGCAGGAATGCTTTTAGGATTTAATCCTGTATTTTTTGTTTATTCCTGTATCATTTTTATCGTTAGTCTATTTTGTACAAGTATGGTGAGTTTGAGTAGTATGATCAGTGCAGCGTTGATCACTTTATCCACGATCGTCCTTCCTTATGTAGCTCCTGTGATTTTGGCTAAGCCCAATTGGTTGCTGACGATCATTGCCTTTTTAGTCTCTTCCTTTATCTTCTATCGTCACAAAGACAATATCAAGCGTATCAGAAACCATACGGAAAGTCGAATCCCATTTGGTTTGAACAGCAGCAAGAAAAAATCCTGACACTTTTTCAGTCCAAAGAGATAAAACAGGAGTGTGACAAATCCATGTCACACTCCCTTTTTTCGAACAAACGATGTTCCAGAAGCTGACCACTTCTGCCACAACCTCTTATTACTTGATGTAGAATAGCTTTTTTACACCCTCTTACTTCACTGTGATCGAATATTTTGTCTTGAAGATTTCATGGGCACCTAGTTGATTGATTCCTACTTTTTCCATCAAGTTTCCACTGCTATTCACCGTGTCAGCAATTCCACACCATGGTTCGATACAAACGAAAGGAGCTTCTTTTGGATAAGGAGACCAGATTCCTACATAAGGCATATCTTTATAGCTTAAAGTTATGCTATGGTAAGATTTTTCACTCCGAATGGCGTACGCATTTAGTCCTTTTGTTTCAAAAACCAATGCATCTTGATCAAAAAGCTCCCGATTCAAAGCCAAATTCGTATTTGTTTGTCCTAACGTCTTTTGATCCATATCAATGAATGGGCCTTTCAAAGGCAGGCGTAATCTTGATTTCAATGGAGAAAATGCTAGATAAAAGTCTTCGAATGACAATCCTTCTTCAAGAGGTACATTGAAAGCAGGATGTCCACCGATAGAAAAGAACATTTCTTCTTCACCTGTATTTGCTACTTGGAAATGGACCGTGATACCGTCTCCTCCTAATTCATAACTAATCACTAATTCAAAATCAAAAGGATATTTTTCTAATGTCTCCGGTGTACTCCGCAAGATGAAACTAGCCATTTCTTGTCCATGTTCAATGACTTCAAAATCCATATCTCGGGCAAATCCATGTTGTCCCATTTGATATGTTTTCCCTTGGTAAACATACTGGTCATCTTTTAAGCGTCCAACAAAAGGGAATAAAACTGGTGCATGTCTACCCCAATACGCTGGATCACCTTGCCAGATATACTCTAAACCGTGTTCTTTTGATTTTAAACTGATCAATTCCGCACCGTGTTCAGCGATTTCAGCGATCAGCTGGTCATTTTGAATAATAACAGTCATTGCCATTCCTCCAACTTCGACTTACTTTTTAAAATGGGAAGGCTGGAGCAAACATCTATATCCGCCCCAGTCCCCTTGTTTCTAATAACTATGTTTTGCCAATTCGTCTTTAAAACGGGAATTCAATACTTTTAAATAAGTTCCCTTCATGCCTAACGAGCGAGATTCAATGATTCCAGCTGATTCCAATTTTCGTAAAGCATTGACGATCACAGAACGAGTGATTCCGATGCTATCGGCGATATTAGAAGCAGTCAAACGTCCTTCATCTCCATCCAATGCTTCAAAAATGGCTTGTACAGCCTTCAACTCGCTGTAAGACAATGTGTTGATTGCCATTTGAACAGCCGTTGCACTCCGTACATCAGCTTCGATACTTCGAGACTTCTGATAAAGGATCTGCATACCGACAACCGTAGCTCCATATTCTGCTAAGACGAGATCGTCATCTGCAAACGATTGTTCCATGCGAGATAAAATGATCGTCCCCAGACGTTCGCCAGCTCCAAAGATTGGAACGACAGTCGTCAAACCAAATGGATATTTTTCTCTTGACTCTACCGGAAACGCAGTAATATCGCTTGTAATCGGGATATTAGCTTCAGTTTTCATCAGCTGTGCCACTGTATCAGTGTAAGATTCAGGGAATTGTTTCTCAACAAACATTGTTTTGATTCGTTCATTATTCACATCGTGGCGTTCATTATAACCTAGTAATACTCCGTCACTTCCTATGATATAGGTGTTGCTGTCAAGAATACCACCTAATGTGACAGCCATTTTATCGTAAGGCAAATCTGCTTGCATGTCAAAAGTATTTTTTTGCTGCAAAAGTGTGTTTATCTTGCGGGTTTTCGTTAGCAAGTCTGTCATGGTCGTCCTCCGATTTTATAAAATATAGCGACTTAAATCTTCATTTGCCGCAATTGAGCCAAGTTTGTCATCAACGTATGCTTCTGTAATCGTTATTTCACCCATTTGCATATCTGGTGCTTCAAATAATAGGTCTTCTAATAGTTTTTCCAAAATAGTATGCAGTCTACGTGCACCGATATTATCTGTGTCACGATTGACATCGAAAGCAATTTGAGCGATCCGTTCAATTGCTTCTTTTGTAAATGTAACTGACACATTTTCTGTACCAATCAATGCTACATATTGTTTTATTAAAGCATTATTCGGTTCAGTCAGGATTTTCACAAAATCTTCAGCTGTCAAATCATCTAATTCTACCCGTATTGGGAAGCGTCCTTGAAGTTCTGGAATTAGATCACTTGGTTTAGACAAATGGAAAGCTCCTGAAGCAATGAATAGGACGTGATCTGTTTGGATGATCCCATATTTTGTGTTTACTTGTGAACCTTCGACAATTGGCAATATGTCTCTTTGGACGCCTTCTCTGGATACTTCTCCAGATTGCTGTGATTTAGAAGTAATTTTATCGATTTCATCGATAAAGATAATCCCGCTTTCTTCTGCTAATTTGATTGCCTCGCTGTGGATATCAGCATCCTTGACTAGTTTTGCTGATTCTTCTTTGATTAATAACTCTAAAGCTTCTTTGACTGTCACCGTCCGTTCCACTTTTTTCTTTGGTGTTAGAGCACCTAACGTTTCATTTAGGTCGATCCCCATTTGCTCCAATCCATTGTTCATCATTGGTGCAGGTTTCTTTTGATCTTCGACTTCAATGGTTACTTCACGATTGTCCAGTAATCCCTTTTGTAGTTGTTCCAAAACTGTACGGCGGTTGATCCGAATATCTTCTGTCACTTCTTCTTGTGGTTCAGCGTTGTTTTGCTGACTAGCATTAAAAAGATTCATCATTTGTTCAAATTGATTAGTGGATTGTTTCTGTTCTTTTTTTATACCAGGCACTAAGATTTTTACCAAACGTTTTTCAGCATTTTTTTTAGCACTTGTGTATACACGGCTGTATTGCTCTTTTTCTACGATTTGGATCGCATTTTCTACTAAATCCCGGACCATTGATTCTACATCTCTTCCGACATAACCGACTTCAGTAAATTTTGTTGCTTCGACTTTGACAAATGGTGCATTGACGATTTTGGCCAAACGTCGCGCGATTTCTGTTTTACCGACCCCTGTAGGTCCGATCATCAGCATATTTTTGGGTGTAATATCTTGTTGCATTTTTTCATCTAACTGCAAACGGCGGTAGCGGTTACGCAAAGCGACGGCAACAGATTTTTTTGCTGCATGCTGTCCTACGATGTACTCGTCTAATTCACTTACGATTTGTCTTGGTGTTTGTTTCAATTCATACATATTTACTCACCTCTTACAGTTCTTCTACGATAATATTATGATTAGTAAAGATACAGATGTCTGCGGCAATATTTAACGCATTTTCTGCAATTTCTTTCGCACTCATGTCATTTTGAGCATAATTTTTCATTGCTCGGGCTGCGGCCAACGCAAAATTCCCGCCTGATCCGATAGCTAAGATGCCATCATCTGGCGTAATCACTTCTCCTGTACCTGAAACAAGAAGCATTTCTTTCTCATTCATTACGATCAGCATCGCTTCAAGTTTTTGCATAGATTGCTGTGTCCGCCATTCTTGAGCTAATTCAACAGCTGCACGTTGCAGATTTCCATTGTATTCGTTCAGTTTGCCTTCAAATTTTTCTTCTAAAGTAAATGCATCTGCGACACTTCCGGCGAAACCTACAACGACTTCGCCATTGTAGATACGTCGTACTTTCTTTGCTGTGCCTTTCATGACAACAGATTCACCCATTGTTACTTGGCCATCTCCAGCCATGGCAAATTTTCCGTCTTTTTCGACAGCACAGATTGTGGTTGAATGAAATGGTGATTCGACCATGTTTGTTTCCTCCTAAATTTGTTCTTTTCCTTATTTTACGCTCTTGGATGGAATGAACGATAGTTTTTTTGTAAACTTTCTTTTGTTACATGGGCATAGATCTGGGTAGTTGATAAATTGGCATGTCCTAACAATTCTTGGACTGTCCGCAAATCTGCCCCATTATTTAATAAATGAGTGGCGAATGTATGGCGCAGCATGTGGGGATGGATATCGCTATCCAAACTGCTTTTTTTGATCATCTGATTCAAGACATATTCAATACCAGTAGGCGTGATTGGTTTTCCATGATGATTCACAAAAACAATATCATGCTCTTCGTGATATTTTGTCATCAATACCTGACGGCCTTCTGTGAAATATTCTTGTAGAGCATCTTGGGCAAAAGAACCTAGAGGCGCGTATCTCTCCTTGTTTCCTTTACCATGAATCAACATGACCTCTGAATCAAAATCAATGTCTGATACCAACAGATTGCTACACTCGCTTAAACGGATGCCAGATCCGTAAAGGACTTCCAGCAAAGCGCGGTTCCTCAAATCTAGAGGACTATCTCCTGCTACGCTGTCAAAAAGTGCTTGCATTTCATTTTCATAAAAAAAGCGTGGCAATCTCAAATTTTTCTTTTTGAGATGAACGTAAGAAAATGGATTTTCTTTTATCACTTCTTCTTTGAGAAGGTACTGATAAAACGAACGTAGGCTAGCTATCTTGCGACTGATAGAGTTTCTGCTATAGCTGGGGCGATGATCAGCTAATGCACTCAAATAGACACGAACCGTAAAGTATTCCGCCTTCAGCAGATCAGCGTCTCCAGATTCCTCCAAGAAATGTTTAAAATGGAGAATATCTTCTTCATATGCTTCTTTCGTTTTTTCTGAATATCCTCTTTCGACAATCAAATAACGCAAAAATTTTTGTTCCCACGTGGCTTCCGTCATTTTCTCACCTTCCTTTTGTCCCAGAGAATAATTTAGCACAGCGTCTACAAAAAGACAAATAAATTGTCAGAATTTAACCAATATTTCTAAGTTTGTTCACAATTAATGCAATTCCCCACATTTTGTTTGAGAAATCCTTAAGAAAAACGCAAGAAAAAGAGCGAGACTATCCGTCTCACCCTCTTCATCGAGTTTGCTCACTCATTTGGGACTGCTGTTTTTTCTAATTCTTTTTTTATTGTCTCATTCGCTTTTAAAGCGCGTTGGGCAATTGCTTCATATCTTGCTTTTTTGTCCCGAATGCGTTCCGGCAATTCAGGAAACAGACCGTAGTTGGCATTCATTGGTTGGAAATGTTTTCCTTCCGCATGAGTAATGTAATAAGCCATGCTTCCAATAGCTGTTTCTTGTGGAAACTCGACTGGTTCCATTTCTTTTGCTAAGCGTGCGGCATTGATTCCAGCAAGTAATCCGCTTGCTGCACTTTCAACATAGCCTTCTACACCAGTCATCTGACCTGCAAAGAACAAATCTTCGCGTTTCGTTGATTGATACGTCGGTTTCAGTAATTCTGGCGAATTCATAAAGCTATTTCGGTGCATAACACCATAGCGAACGAATTCAGCATTTTCCAATCCAGGAATCATCCGGAAAACACGTTTTTGCTCGCCCCATTTCAAGTGAGTTTGGAAGCCCACGATGTTGTATAAAGAAGCTGCAGCATTGTCTTGACGTAGCTGGATAACAGCATAAGGACGTTTGCCAGTTTTAGGATCTTCCAATCCAACTGGTTTCATAGGACCAAAAAGCATTGTTTTGAATCCACGCTGTGCCATTACTTCGATTGGCATACATCCTTCAAAATATTTTTCTTTTTCAAAAGATTTAAGTTCTGCCACTTCGGCATTGATTAGTGCCTCATGGAAAGCTTTGAATTCCTCTTCTGTCATCGGACAGTTCAAGTAAGCTGCTTCTCCTTTGTCATAGCGGGACTTCAAATATACTTTATCCATATCGATCGTAGCTTTGTCTACGATCGGTGCAGCTGCGTCGTAGAAATAAAAACCATCTGAACCATTGAATGCTTTGATGCTTTCTGCCAATGGATGAGAAGTCAGCGGTCCTGTTGCTACTACGGTGATTCCTTCTGGTATTTCAGTAATTTCTTCGTTTATCACTGTTACTAATGGATGCTCTTTGACTTTTCGGGTAATCGTTTCAGAAAAAGAATCTCGGTCAACAGCTAAAGCACCACCAGCTGGCACTGCTGTTTCATCTGCCGAAGTGATTACTACTGAATTCAATCGTCGCATTTCTTCTTTCAATAATCCTACTGCGTTAGCCAAACTGTTTCCTCTTAGTGAATTGGAACATACTAGTTCAGCAAAATTACTTGTGTGATGCGCCTCAGTCGATTTGACTGGACGCATTTCATATAAACGGACAGGTACTCCTGCTTGTGCGATCTGCCAAGCAGCTTCACTTCCGGCAAGTCCTGCTCCAACAACATTTACCATTTTCAATGAAAGAACCTCTTTTCTATTATTTTTGGATGTCTTCTTCGTAGTCTCCATTTACACAGACTACTTGTTTGCTACCTTTGACTTTCTTTTCGACCAGATATCCGTCACATTTTGGACAATTTCTGCCCACTGGTTTATCCCAAGAAGTGAATTCACATTCTGGGAAACGAGAACAACCGTAGAACAGTCTGTTTTTCTTAGATTTTCGTTCGATGACTTGCCCTTCATGACATACTGGACAAGTCACACCGATTTCTTTTACGATCGGTTTGGTATTCCGACAATCAGGAAAATTGCTACAAGCATAAAACTTCCCGTATTTCCCTAATTTTATCACCATCGGATGTCCACAGACATCACAATCGAATCCTGCTGGTTCATCTTTGATTTGGATTTTTTCGATTTTTTCTTCCGCATTCGTCAGTTCTTTTTCAAACGGTTTATAGAAACGATCGACTACTTTGACCCACGCTTCCGTGCCTTCTTCGATTTTATCCAAATCTCCTTCCATTTCTGCTGTGAAATGGATATCAACGATTTGAGGGAAGAATTCACAGATCAGCGAATTGACAATCTCTCCTAATTCTGTCGGCTCAAATCTTTTTTGTGTCAATTTTACATAGTAGCGTCTTTGGATCGTATCAAGTGTTGGTGCATAAGTGGAAGGTCGCCCTACCCCGTTTTCTTCTAGTGCACGAATTAACGTAGCCTCACTGAAACGTGCAGGTGGTTGAGTAAAATGCTGTTTTGGTTCAATATCAACAGATTGGACGACATCGCCTTCTTCAAGTTCTGGAAGAATATTTTCTTTCTCTTCTTTGCCGTCATCTCTACCTTCCACATACACTTGCATGAATCCTTTGAATTTAATTTTTGAACCGTTCGCAATGAAGATCACACCATTTTGTTCTAATGTTACTTTCATTGTATCCAAAATAGCCGGCGTCATCTGACTAGCCACAAAACGTGACCAGATCAATGTATAAAGTTTCAATTGATCTTTATCTAAATATTGTTTGAGTTCATCTGGTGTACGAAGCACACTTGTTGGACGCACAGCTTCATGGGCATCTTGTGCACCTTGAGCATTTTTGATCTTTCGGTGATCATGTCTAGAAAATTCTTTTCCATACGTATCTTCAATAAATGCTGCGGCCTCTGCTTTTGCTGTATCGGCAATCCGGGTAGAATCAGTACGCATGTATGTAATCAAGCCGACTGTTCCTTGTTTACCCAAAGTGATTCCTTCATATAATTGTTGTGCTACCATCATGGTTTTTCTTGTTCGAAAGTTTAATTTACGGGCAGCTTCCTGTTGCAGGCTACTTGTAGTGAAAGGATTCGCAGGGTTTCTTTTGCGCTCTTTCTTTTCTACTTTTTTAACTTCGAAGTCTGTTCCATCAATTCTAGCAGTGACTTCTTTTACACTTTGTGCATCTGGTAATTTCTTTTTCTTACCGTCAATTCCCCAGAAATTTGCTTTGAATTTCTTGCGAGCTTTTTTAAAATTACCGTCGATGCTCCAATATTCTTCTGGAACAAATTCTCGGATCTCTTTTTCACGGTCAATAATAATTTTTAAAGCGACAGATTGGACACGTCCTGCACTTAACCCTTTCTTGACTTTGCGCCAAAGAATAGGGCTGATCGAATAACCAACGATTCTGTCTAAGGTACGACGTGCTTGCTGTGCATCTACTAAATCTACATCGATCGTTCTTGGTTCCTTAAAGGCTGCTTTGACTGCATCTTTTGTGATTTCATTGAAGACCACCCGATTTTTTTCTTTCAGATCCAACCCAAGTAGGTACGCTAAATGCCAAGCAATCGCTTCTCCTTCTCTATCCGGGTCACTTGCCAAGTAAACTTTTTGAGCTTTTTTTGCTGCGGCTTTCAGGCTTTTGATGACATCGCCTTTTCCGCGTATAGAAATATAATGGGGTTCATAATTGTTTTCAAAATCGATACCCATTTTACTTTTCGGTAAATCTCTTATATGGCCAACACTGGCCATTACTTTATAGTTTCGTCCAAGATATTTCTCAATCGTCTTGGCTTTTGCAGGTGATTCTACAATCACTAAATATTTATACGCCATTACTGAATGGACTCCTTTCCATTGTCGTGTTCCTACTATTAAAAGAGGATTCATACAAATCGTAGCTAATCATATCCATTCAGAAAACGTTTGTCAAGAAAAGCAAATGAAAAGTATGGTGTTATTCTTTAAATTCTGCCAAGATATCTTCACCCGAAACCGTGCAAACTGCACCGTCTTGGATCAAATGATGACATCCGGTAGAATGTTCTGTTAAAATATTTCCTGGAACAGAAAAAACTGTTCTTCCAAGATCCAATGCTTGCTGTGCTGTTATCAGAGAGCCGCTTTTTTTCTTGGCTTCAAAGACACATGTTCCTTTAGACAAAGCTGCGATAATACGATTTCTCATTGGAAAACGATGCTTTTTCGGGCCGGATTGAGGAGGATATTCACTCAAAAGAAGATGATCATTTGCAATCACCTCTTGCAGGTCACGATTTTCAGCAGGATAAACTTGCTCTATCCCTGTTCCAATGACCGCGATTGTCCGTCCACCATGAGAGATTGCTGCTTGGTGACTGTAGGTATCTATCCCTTTCGCGCAGCCACTGACGATCACATATCCAGCTTCTACCACTGGTTTTAGTAAATAATACACTGTTTTTTTTGCTAAAGCAGAAGTACGTCTTCCACCAACAACGCTCAACATATTACAAGAAAGTAAAGACAGGTCACCACTGTAAAACAGGACAATTGGCGGATAGGTCAAGTGAAGCAACTGAGGGGGATAGTTGGGATCAAAGCAAGTAACAAACGACTGTTTCGATTGGATATTGTCCCAATTATTGTGAATTTCTTGCCAACTTGTACGGAACAGCTCCCGATGTGCGGTGATTTTTCCTATCTTAACGATGTCTTCAAATCCGATTTCTTTGTAAGGATATGCATCATCCAGTTAGCAAGTGCCCATTTCCCTTGGCTAC
The DNA here is from genome assembly GCF_001814765.1 of Enterococcus sp. HMSC061C05. Taxonomy (NCBI): domain Bacteria; kingdom Bacillati; phylum Bacillota; class Bacilli; order Lactobacillales; family Enterococcaceae; genus Enterococcus; species Enterococcus sp. HMSC061C05. The sequence continues at coordinate 138,163 of NZ_KV817757.1, read as the reverse complement.
TGATTCCTTTTGCATAAGTAAGTTTCAATAAATTCTCTTCTATTTGATACATCATAAAACCGCCTTTCGTCTCTCTTTCTAATAAGATACGTAAAAGCGGCTGTTTTTTATTGTAAATATTTTTTTACAGGTGCAAAACTTTTGCGATGGATTGGCGTAATCCCTTGTCTTTCAAGTCCTTCTAAGTGTTCCTTTGTTCCATAGCCTGCATTATGCGAGAAACCATACCCAGGATAAAGCACGTCATATTCTTTCATCAATTGGTCTCGATATACTTTAGCAATGATACTTGCAGCCGCAATCGACACAGATCGTGCATCCCCTTTGATTATTTTTTCCTGCTGTATAGGCAAATCCAAGGTCATCGCATCGATCAACAAATAGCTTGGTGCAATAGACAAGTTTTCTACTGCTTGGATCATCGCCAATTTACTTGCTTCATAAATATTCACTTCATCGATTGCCTGCTGATCAATGATTCCGATCCCGATGGCCAAAGCTTTTTCTTGAATTTGTTGAGAAAGAAGTTCTCGTTTTTTCTCTGATAACTGTTTTGAATCATTCAGCCCTAATATGATCTCATTTTTCGGCAAGATAACTGCAGCTGCCACGACAGGTCCAGCTAACGGTCCTCTTCCTACTTCATCAATGCCGGCAATCCATTGGTGACCTTGTGCGTACCCTTGTTTTTCAAAGCAAAACATTTCTTCATATTTTTCCTTGATCAATGCCTCTTTTTTCAATCGTCGTTCAAAAGAAACTAGCGCTTGCTGTACGCCTTTGCGTGGATCGTTTCTCAATGATTCTAGTGTAGGATCATCTATTCTCTGTATGCTTTTCAATCGTTCTTTGATACTTTGGATGGATTCATTCATCGCTTTTTTGCTCCATTTCTTCGCAACGATCCAATGTGTATCGACCAAGTTTTCCTTGACGGATATCATGCACGACTAGTTCGCTGCCGCGATCATAGTCTTCTTTATACCCACGTTTTGCTGTGATATCCATCAGCAATTCCGGTGCCAATTTTTCTTCTTGCTCGATTGGCAAACCATAACGATCGCTGATTCTTCCTGAATAATATCGGGCAAAAAAGTCCAATCCGTAAATCGCCAAATCATCTAAATGGACAAGTTGGTCTTTGATGGCGCCTGTCAGCGCTAGTTTTTTGCCGATTTCTTCATCTTCAAATTTAGGCCATAAAATCCCTGGTGTGTCTAACAATTCCAACTCGTTACCTAAACGAAGCCACTGCTGACCTTTTGTTACACCTGGTTTATTTCCTGTCTGAGCAATTTTTTTGCCTACTAGTCGATTCATCAACGTAGACTTTCCAACATTCGGAATACCCAACACCATTGCCCGAATAGCGCGAGGCTTGATCCCACGAGCAGCGTCTCTTGCTCGTTTTTCTTTCAACGCTTCTTTAGCTGCAGGTACTAGCCCTTTGATTCCTTTACTTTCTTGTGCCGTGATAGCTAACGCAAGGTGGCCTTGCTTACGAAAATATTCTTGCCACAGCTTTGTCTGTTGTGGATCTGCCAGATCCGCTTTATTCAACAAAACAAGCCGAGGCTTTTGCTGAATGATCTGATCTAGCATTGGATTACGAGAAGATAAAGGTAAACGTGCATCTACCAATTCAAATACGATGTCCACATATTTCATTTTTTCAGAAACTTCTCGTCGGGCTTTTGCCATGTGTCCTGGAAACCATTGGATGGTCATTGTTCTCTCCATTCCTTTCATATCGGAATATTCTCCGACTTTACTTGTTTTTTATTTTTCAATACATATTCACTTTTTCTATTATAAAAAAATCCTATCTATTAGTTAAGTGAAAGTGAACCAGTCCTCATTCTATCACATCTTCTCTTTTTTGATGATGTAAATTTTTTATTTTGATTTCTGTATACGAGCCTGATTTTTTGACAGCGTTTCCTAAATAAGAGATGATAGACGAACAAAGCAGAAAGGAGACGAAACAAATGAATAGTATGGTTTTTGTTAATTTTCCTGTTGCCGATGTCAATCGTTCCGTTGCTTTTTATGAAAAGCTTGGGTTTAAAAAAAACGAAGAATTCTCTACTGAAGAAGCTAGTTCAATGGTGTGGGATGACACTTTTTGGGTGATGCTCCTCTCTCATGATTTTTATAAAAAATTTATAAAAGATAAAGAAATAGCCGATAATAAAAAAACAAGTGGCGCTTTGATTTCGTTTAGTATGGACAACGCGGACAAAGTAAAAAAATTCGCTCAAATTGCAAAAGAAAATGGTGGTACTTTCCACGAAGTCGATATGGGAATACCTGAAGAAGAAATGTTTTCATTAGAAGTCCAAGATTTGGATGGAAACACATTAGAACCCGTATGGATGAAGATGTAAGCAGATAACAAAACTGACGTTTTTATAACAAAAAAATAGAGATGGGTGATACGATAAGTATTCTCCACCTCTATTTTTTTCAATCGTACAATTGCCTTTTTTACAGTTTATAAAATCAGTCTTCTTCTCCTTTTATTAGTCGTTGGATGGTTACTTGTGTAAATTAAAAAGGTGTCATGACACATTGGCGATTTTATGGTATCCTTTTCTTATTAACTGACAAAGGAGAGAATATTTTGAACACTTTGATTGCAAAAGACGTTTTTAGATTGCCTGAAATGAATGCAAGATTGTTATCGACCTCTGCCCTTTTATTAGCCCTTGATGTCATCTTATACAAGATAGCGATTGGTCCTGCTTATTTTCAAGTCACATTCGGATTTTTAAGTATGGCGCTTATGGGTTATCTATATGGGCCGATCTGGGCTGGTTTGCTTGAAATGTTGTCGAACACTTTGAATTTCACAATATTTGGTTCAGGTACGTTTCAAGCTGCTTTTCTTATCACAGCATTCCTTGGTGGGTTTATCAATGGCTTATTTTTATATCATAAAAAGATAAATCTGCTTTCCGTCATCGCCGCCCAACTATTGATTATGATTCCAGTTAGCCTTTTTATCAATTCTTGGCTGATGTCTGTTTTGTTTGGTGCAGATTTCAAAGTGATTTTTCTAGGTAGGGTTATCAGGAATATGATCCAGATTCCTATTCAAGTAACAGTCGTTTATTCATTTATCAAAGCTTTAGAGGCTAGAAAAGTGTTTAAACGAGCTGTTTGATTTTATGTACTAAGGTAATATGCTGATTTTGGACCAAACGATAAAGAGGTTGTGACAAAAGAATGGTCACAACCTCTTTATTATTTCTCACTGGATCCATTTTATTTCATCAAGCGGATAATACACGAATCTTGCTTTACCTAAAATATCCGTTTTATTGATCGTACCAAATGAGCGGCTATCTTTTGAAACTCTTCGATTATCTCCAAGTACAAAGTAACTATCTTCGGGAAGCTTCGATTGTCCCGTCAGTTCTTGTAGTGTGAAGTCCGTCGTATAGGACGCATTTGCATGATCTGACTTCATGTTTTTAGTTAGATAAGGCTCCTTCACTACTTTTCCATTGATCTTCAATTGATCATTTTGGTAGCTAACATTTTCTCCTGGAAGCCCGATTACTCGTTTGATATAAATCGTCCCATCTGCTAATTGAAAAACAACAATATCAAATCGTCTGATCTCCGAAAATTTTTCCATCACAACCATGTCGCCTTGTTTCAAGACATTTTCCATTGAATTGCCTTCTACTGGTACAGGGATGAACAAAAATCCCCGCAACATGAACGCAATGAATACAGAAACAAGTAAGTATTTGAATATAAGCCAGAAGCGATCAATATAGCGTTGTTTTTTTGTCAATCTCTATCAATCCATCCCTCGTTTTTTCATTCTTTCTTTATTATAAGAAAAATATCAAAAAAATGCGACTAGATAGCTGAAATAAAAATAATTCTTTCTATCAAACTGTTGGACAAAAAGCGCTTGGATCATAAATGGAAAGCCAATTTTTATAAGTCATGATTGTTCTCTAAATATTTTTCCCAGGCTTCGTCAAAAATATCCATGGATGGCAAATAGTCGACATTCAATTCTAGATAACTAGAAATTTCTTCGTAGCTAGAGCTGTGCTTAGGGAATTGGATATCTTTACCGGCTTCTGTAGCAAAAATAGATAAAGTATCGTGTACACCACCGCCTCGCAGTGTCATTAAATAGTGAAAAAAGCTTCGATTCACCCTTCGTTCCTCCAATTTTCTTCAATAAAGGCAGCCCGGCGTGCATGGTTTCTTTTAAAATTTTCAGGATGCTTTTTATAATACTCTTGATGGTCTTCTTCTGCTAGATAAAATGGTTGGGCTGGTTCGATTTTCGTAACGATTGGCTGTTCGAAACGTCCACTTTCAGCTAGCTGTTTCTTACTTTTTTCAGCAATGATCCGTTGTTCTTCTGTCAAATAAAAGATGACCGGACGGTAATTGTCGCCGCGATCCTCAAATTGTCCAAAAGCATCAGTCGGATCCGTTTGCTGCCAGTAAAGTTCTACTAATTGTTCATATGAAATCAATGTTGGATCATAGATAATCTCCACTGCTTCCGTATGTCCAGTCGTTTGGCTTTTTACTTGTTCATAAGTTGGATCTGGTACGTGTCCTCCAGTATATCCTGACATCACTGTATGAATACCAGGAAGCGTATCGAAAGGTTGGATCATACACCAGAAGCAGCCTCCTGCAAATATTGCTCGTTCCATTATTATTCCTCCTCTAATACTACTCATTTGATGTTTTATTGTTCTCTTTTGTTTTGCTTTCAGTACTGCTGTTGCTAGTTTTGTTTGCATTTGAGTTGTTTGAAGCATCAGAGGTATCTTTTGGCAAATATAGACTAAATCGGATGTCATCATTTACTAAGTCGATTTTATCTGCTTTAATATACATCCCGTTTTGCATTCGGAATTGATCCAATCTAAGCATGATAGTCAAATCATCTGTATTAACTTCGATCCAATCTGGCAATTTATAGTTTCTCTTGATCATATTCATCACATCTTTGATTGGCAAACTTAATGTTCCAATAGAAAGACTTCTAGCTTTTAGTTGGACATTTCCATTTTCCATCACATAAGGATCAAAATATAAATAGAAATTGATAGGAAAACCTAATACTTCGAAAGTACCATTGAGCAGTGCTTCATTTTCCAAATAGAATTTATATTCGATATCACTATCTTTTTGATACTCACTAAGGAAAAAGCTAATGATTTGATTGACTTTTTCTTTATTTGAATTGATCGTGAGGACAGGATCGCCTTGCCTTTCCGTGAGGGCAGGTATTTCTGGGAGTTCTGGTTCCCGATTAGCAAAAATACGGCTACCTAAAAATACTGTCGAACCGAGTACTACCCCAAGAAGGATAAGAAAGGCGACTTTCCAGTAATTCGTTTTCTTTGCTTTGTTTGAAGTTGCTCCAGATCTTGTTTTCATATTTATTGATCGTCCTCCTTCTCTAGCCATTGGTTTTGTGTCTCGATCAGCTGATCTCTCACTGCATTTGCCATTAATTGATAACCTAAATTATTCGGATGGAAATGATCTTCTTCGTAAAGCACATTGTTTTTGATACCATTTAGATTTTCTGTCGTGCTAGTTGTTTGATCTGTGCCTTCTTCCGTGACACCTACTTCCTGATTCAATCCTTGATAAAGCAAATCGTTGATTGGGATAAAGTAGCAGTTCGGCATTTTTTTCGTCACCGTTTCTGTTCCTTTGTTCCAATTATTAACGATGGTCTGCATGTCAGTGATTTCAGGAAAGTTCAAATAAAATGGATTGTAGATGCCTAAAATATAAATTGGCGCGGTTTTATTGAGGGATCGAAATTCTTCCAATAGTTCTGTGACATTTTCCTGATAGTTTTTCAGTGGTTTTTTAAAGGAATTGACCGTTAACCCGAACAAATTATTTTGGATAACTTTCATCAAATCATTTCCGCCAACAGTCAGCGTGATAAAATCAGCTGTTTTGATATTGTTTCGAATTTCTTCTTTTGTTTTTACTCGCTTTAAGATCTGGTCACTTCGTTCACCATTTACACCATAGTTTTCTGTTTCAACCGCAGTCAAATTATAACGGTCTTTTAAATCATTTGCGACAAGGGGAACGAAGCCTCCTTGTTTGGTTTGATCTCCTACTCCTTCAGTCAGCGAATCTCCGATAGCTATGTAGTGAAGTTTTTCTTTTTTATTTGGATCTTCTCTCACAGTAGTTACTGGTTTCATTAGAGGGCCAGCTTTCGGTATGGAAGCAGCTAGACCTGCATAGATGATGATCGCAATTAATAGTGGGAACAAAACGAGGATCAAATGTCGTTTCGTTAATTTCATCTTTTCACCTCTTGTATTCGATTGGTTCTAATGTTATCAAAAATTTTATCAAAAAGGTAGTCTTTATGAAAAAAGAAAATAATTATTTTCCTATTTTTACAAAGAAAAAGAGAATAAGCTAAAAGCCTTGCAGGCTGAGGGCTTATCCTCTTTTTGACTAGTCTACGTAATACATGATTGCAAACGCGTCTTTCCCAGTATGCGTAGCGATAACCGGATTCGTATGCAGTACAGGGATATGCATATCAGGAAACAATTCTTGCAGACCTTCTTTGAATTCTTGTGCCAATTCTTTTGCATCCGCATGTGAGATGCCGATTTGCCGCACATTTGGCAATTCTTTCAGTTCGTTTTTCAAATTATTGAACCATTTGTCGAACGTTTTCTTTCCTCGCCCCTTCGTTACAGGAATCAATTCAGAGTGGGCGAAATTCATCACCACGCGTATGTTCAAAACACTAGACAGTAAACCAGTCGTTCGGCTGATTCTTCCACCTTTTACCAAGTTGTCTAGTGTGGAAATTCCGATGTATAATTTTGTATGATCTTGTACTTTTTTGACTTCTTCAAGGATTTCCTCTACTGATTTACCTTCTTTTGCTAATTCAGCTGCTCGAATTACCTGAAACGATAATCCTTGGTCAGTGGTATCACTGTCGATAACCGTTACTTTCGTTTTTGTTAAATTACTAGCTTGTCTTGCTGCTTCTACTGTTCCACTCAAGCCTTTTGTCATGTGGATCGAAATCACTTCACTGCCGTCTTCTCCTAACTCATCATACATTGAGATGAATTCTCCAATCGGTGGTTGGCTGGTTTTTGGCAGATTTTTTGCTTTCGCCATCATTTCCATAAATCTTTCACCGTCTAATTGGTCATCATCCGGATATACTGTTCCGTCGATCATGATGGATAGCGGCATGACACGAATGCCTAAAGCGTCGCGTATGTTTTTTTCCATCGTACATGAAGAATCTGTTACGATTTTTACGTTTGTCATTATTTTCTCTCTCTTTCTTTAACAAGATGCCTTATTCATGTTAAACTACATGTAAGACAATTTCTATTTTTAGTATAACAGACAAATAATGATTTTTCATTAATTACACCTAGTAAAGGAGCCGTTTTCATGGAAAAAACGAAATTTAATCGAACGTATGAAATATTAAATGAAGTGTTTAATGCAATCACCCATGGAATTGGGACTGGATTGAGTATCGCAGGACTAGTGATTCTTTTGATAAAGGGTGCCCACTTGCATTCCTCTCTCCATATTGTCTCTTATGCTATCTATGGATCGATGATGATTCTTTTATTTTTAACGTCTACGTTGTTTCATTCATTGATTTTTACAAAAGCAAAAAAGGTGTTCCAAGTATTCGATCATAGTTCGATTTTTCTTTTGATTGCAGGAAGTTATACTCCTTTTTGTTTGCTGAGTATCCGAGGATGGCTAGGTTGGACTTTATTTGTATTGATCTGGTTGTTTGCGATTCTTGGCATTATATATAAAGCATTGACGTTGCATAAACGCGAGAGAGTATCAAAAGTATCTACGATCATCTATATTTTTATGGGGTGGCTCTGTGTCGTGGCTGCTGTTCCTCTTTATCATTCTCTTGGAATGACTGGTGTTATTTTGATGGTGGCAGGCGGCCTTTCTTACACGATAGGCGCATTCTTTTATAGTTTGAATTCTATCCGCTATATGCATGTTGTTTGGCATTTGTTTGTTATGTTAGGTGCAGGTTTTATGTACTTCTCTGTTTTATTCTTTACTTAATAAAAAAGCTATTGATGGGTCAGCTCTAAATAAAAGCTGTTCCATCAATAGTTTTTTTTATCGTCTATTCGCCTGTCCCTTTTTTTAAAGGATTCTCATTACGCTGATAGGTTTCAAATTGATGCGGGTAACGATTTTTTTCATCTATTTCTCCTTGACTCGTATTGATCAATGACCAATCAGACCAGTCAACAGGTGGAAAATAAGCATCTCCATCAAATACATGATGGATGACTGTCCGGTATAATATCGTACAAAATGGTAGAAATTCTTGATAAACAGCTGAACCTCCAGCGATGAAAAAAATACCGTCTGTTTCTTTTTCCAAGGCAAGCACTTCTTCTACACTATGCATAACATGCACGCCTTCTGCTGTATAGGAAGGATCTCTAGTCAAAACAATCGTTTGACGATTCGGCAACGGACGGCTGCCCATCCCTTCGAAAGTTTTACGTCCCATCACTAATGTATTTGCTTCTGTCATTTGTTTAAAGAATTTCAGATCATTTGGCAAACGCCAAGGAAGACGGTCTTCTTTTCCAATCAATCCGTTTTCGTCCTGTGCCCAAATTGCAGCTAACATTTTCTCATCCTTTCTGATTTTAAACAGCGATAGGCGCTTTGATTGTTGGATGTGGGTCATATCCTTCTAACTGGATATCTTCCATCTCAAAATCAAATACTGACTGCTTTTCCTGATTCAAAGCTAAAGTTGGAAATGCGCGTACTTCTCGGCTTAATTGTTCTTTCATTTGTTCGATATGGTTGATATAAAGATGAGCATCTCCTAATGTATGAACAAATTCTCCCACCTCTAAACCTGTTTCATGTGCAATCAAGTGAGTCAGCAACGCATAACTTGCAATATTGAACGGAACACCTAGAAAGACATCCCCACTACGTTGATACAATTGGCAGCTTAACCGTCCCTCTTGCACATAAAATTGAAACATTGTATGGCAAGGAGGCAAAGCCATGCTAGGAACATCTTCTGGATTCCATGCAGAGACAATCAATCTTCTAGAATCAGGTGTCTTTTTGATTGCTTCGATCACTTCTTTGATTTGATCGATAAAACCGCCGTCTTTTGTCTCCCAATGCCGCCATTGATAACCGTAGATGTGACCAAGATCACCGTATTTCTCAGCAAAGGAATCATCTGTTAGGATCTTTTCGCAAAAAAGTTTGCTCTGCTTTTTGTATTCTTCATTGAATTCAGGATCTGCCAAACTTCTATGTCCAAAATCAGTCATATCTGGTCCGTTATAATCTGTACTTTTGATATAGCGTTCAAATGCCCACTCATCCCAAATATGGTTTTTATTTTGTAATAGATAGCGGATGTTCGTATCTCCTTTTAAAAACCAAAGCAGTTCGCTTTTGATCAAGCCAAAAGGTACTCGTTTCGTTGTTAACAAAGGAAACCCTTTTTGCAGATCAAACCGCATTTGGTACCCGAATAAACTTAACGTACCCGTTCCCGTTCTGTCTTCTTTACGATGTCCTTCTTCCAACAATTTTCTTCCTAAGTCAAGATACGCTTGTTCCATCCCTTTTCCTCCTAATCTTCTGCCCATTCACTCAAATATTCCCAACGTGCCATTTTTTCTTCAAGTTGTGCTTCTGTCTCAGATACGTCGTTTTGCAATTCCTGTAACCGAGTGAAATCATCACCTTGATGATTCATCTCTTCTTGGAGCAATGAGATTTTTTCTTCAAGTTCTGCAATATCCTCTTCAATCGTTTCCCATTCTTTTTGCTCCATATAAGATAATTTTTTCTTTCCAGCAGGTTCCTTGCTCTGTGTTTTTGGCTTCACTTTTTCAGCAGGCTGCTGGAGTTCTTTTTGCTTCAGCAAATAACTGGACATGTTTCCATAATAAAGTTCTTGTTTTCCGTTTCCTTGGAATACCAATAGCTTATCTGCTACCTTATCCAAGAAATAACGGTCATGGGAAACAGTGATCACAGCACCTGGGAAACTTCTGAAATAGTCTTCCAAAATCGTCAATGTTGCTATGTCCAAATCATTGGTCGGTTCATCCAATAATAACACATTGGGTTGTTGGATCAGCAGTTTCAACAAAAACAATCGCCGTTTTTCTCCGCCTGAAAGTTTGCCAATCAGTGTCCCATGCATAAATCTCGGAAATAAAAATCGTTCAAGTAATTCTGCTACCCCGATTTGACTGCCATCAGCCGTTTTTGCTTCTTCAGCAGCTTCTTGCAAGTAAGCAATCATCCGTTTATCTGGTGCCATTTCTTCATTTTCTTGTGTATAATACGCAAGCCGAACCGTTTCACCGATAGAAATTGTACCGCTATCCAGAGGAATTCTGCCAGCTAGAATATTAAGCAATGTCGATTTCCCTGCCCCATTTTTACCAGTAATTCCTAGCCTTTCCCGAGATTGGATCAGCAAATCTAAATGTTCTAGCAGTGTTTGGTCATTTATACGGTAACTGCCATCTTTGATTTCCAGTACTTTTTTTCCTAAACGTTGTGTCGCTAGATTCAATTCTAAGTCATCTTCTTGGTTTACTTGATATAAATTCTCCTTTAGATCTTCGAAACGGTTGATTCGTGCTTGCTGCTTGGTACCGCGAGCCTGCACTCCTGCCCTCATCCATGCTAGTTCTTGCTTATAAAGCCGCTTGCGCTTTTCTTCTTGTTCTACTTCTACACGATCACGTTCTGCTTTTTCTAAGACGTAAGCTTCATAATTTCCTTTGTACTCGTATAATTTCCCAAATGAAAGTTCGAAGATCCGGTTTGCTACTCTATCTAGAAAATACCGATCGTGGGTAACCATCAGTAGGGCGCCACGGTATTGTTTCAAATAGTTTTCCAACCACTCGATCGCTTGATAATCCAAATGGTTTGTTGGCTCGTCTAGTAATAGTAAATCGGGTTCATCAATCAGCACTTGAGCTAAACTAACTCGTTTTTTCTGTCCACCCGATAGCGTATTTATTTTTTTATCTAATTCACTGATTCCTAATTTTTGCAAAATAATCTTCGCATTGGTATCTGTGGTCCAAGCATCTTCTTTATTCATTTGTTCTTCTGCTTTAGCATAACGTTTTTGCACATTAGGGTCTTCTCCATTTTCCCCTAGTTCGATCAATGCTTCCTCATATGCTCGAACAGTTTGGATCAAGGGACTGTTTCCCTGAAAGACTGCTTGGAGAACAGTTAGTTCATCAGAAAATTCAGCTGCTTGAGAAAGATAACCTATACGGTAATCAGTTGGATAAAACACTGTTTGCCGATCGCCATCGCCGCTATCGATACCAGCAATAATATTTAAGAGACTTGTTTTACCCGTCCCGTTCGTCCCAATCAACCCGATACGGTCTTTTTCGTGGATCAAAAAAGAAATCTGGTCAAACAAATCTTTTTCACCATAAGTTTTTTTGAGGTCAGTTACTTTTAATTCTTTCAACGTGTTCCCTCCTTATCTTGGATATTGTATCATAAAAATAGTGAACTTCAGGAAAATTTTTTTCGAATTTGTTCTTTTTGTGTTCCAAAAAAAGAACAGGACCGATCCGATCCTGTTCTGACATGTTTTGTTTTTATCGTTCTTGAAAATCTATTTTTTTATTTCGTTGCGCTCGATTTTTTTGACTTTGCTCGAAACGCAAATCGGAAAGAAAAGTTATCTGACGGTTTGTTCATCGTATAAGATTCTAACAAATTGATATTCCTACGGTAGCTATTCGCAGAAAACGTCGTGATTTTCTCAGCAACTTCGTATTCATCAATGATTTTTCTTTCAAGATAATAACCTCTCAGCATTTTTTTCGTAAACAGGCTATCTTGCTGGATCATCCACGAAGAAATCAAATTCCCCGAGCTCATTTTTATTCCCTCAAGTTTACGTTGCTGGATAAAAAATTGAAGCATCGTTTCATCATAAATATCAGTCAAGTTATCTAAACTTTCAATAATCAATTGGGTATTTTTTTGATATGTCTCCCTGATTTCTTGGATATCTTCATCACTAATAAATGTCTGACGATCCGCATACCTTCTTTGCCAAAACATTTTGGGGTGGAGAACGATTCGCATCAACCTACGGACAACAATGAACCAAAAGCCGATAAAAGATAAAAATTGACTGGTGATCGAATGTTCGAACCGGGAAAGAAAACGGGAATAAAAGCGATAACCATTAGAAGAAAGTTTACCCGAACGATAACTTTCATCTAATCCGTCGCGTTCGATCGACAAAATCAGCGCTTGTATTTCTTGTACTTCTTGCTTTTCATCATCGGTTAAATCTTCCAAGTACAAATCACGTATCCGTTCCTGGTAATTTTCTATCACTGCTTCAGTGGCTAAAAATTCTTTTGTATCACGATCAATTTCCTTTATTTCTTTTCGCAAAACTTCAACGACCTCTTCTAAGATCATCAAAGCATTCAAATCCGTGCTTTTCGCTTCCTCTGTTTCCGTCAGCATAGGCAAGACAATGATCCCTATGACCAAAGTCACTAAGATGACACCGGCCGTCAGAAACAAAAGTAAAGATCGCTGGTAAAACATCATATTATTGATCGAAAAGGGCAAAATAAAGATCGTAGCCAAACTGACTGTTCCCTTTACACCGCCAAATGTCAAAATCAAGATCTCGTTCAACTGTTTTTTGAACTTTTTACTGCCATCTTTGAATACATAAAAAAGACTGATGGAAATGAATCTAATCACAAAAAGCATAATAGAGATCAATACGATAATTGCTAACAAAAGACCGTTTGGATATAAACCGTCGCCCCATACCGGCGAGAATACTTGTGTCAGTTCGATTCCTAAGAATATAAACACTAATGCATTCAGTGTAAAAGCAATAGTTGTCCATGTACTGTGGGACAAACTCGATAACTCTGCATCAAACACGGTGATTCTCCTAAAACCAGAAGCTTGGAGAATACCTGCTGCTACTGCAGCAATGATCCCAGATACATCAAATGCCTCTGCCAATACATAGGCTAGAAAAGGAAGCAAAAGTTCGATCAGCAGATACCCAGTGACATCTTGTGCCGATGCTTTTTCAATCAAATGGATTATTTTTTGTTTGAACCAGACAAGCAAAAATCCGATCAAAGCTCCACCAATACTGGAGACCACTAAACTCATCCCAGCATTTACTGCGGAAAAAGAACCGGTGATCAGCGCACCAAGAGCAAACTGGAAGGCAGTAACACCAGATGCGTCATTCAACAGACCTTCTCCTTCTAAAATATGCATTGCTTTCTTAGGGATATTCACCCGTCCAGAAAGCGAACTGACTGCTACCGCATCTGTCGGACCTAACGCTGCTCCAAAAGCAAAGCAGGCAGCAAGAGGGACACTTGGCAACAGGAATGACAACGTCGCACCTACGCCGACAAGGGTCAAAATGACTCCGCCAAATGCCAAGAACAGAATCGTCCCGAAATTTTTGAGAATCGAAGAAATATCTGCTTTTTCTCCTTCTCTAAATAATAATGGTGCAATGATCATAACCAAGAACAATTCGGGTTCAAAATCAACTGATTGTCCCCACTCTGTCAGACCTAATACCACTCCAAGGAAAATTTGGATCAGTGGAGCTGGGATCATTGGCAAAATGCGGCTAGCTATGTTCGATAAGGTGATCGTTACTGCAAATACAATAACTAACTCAGCAAATTCCATCGTCCATCCCCTTTATTTTTTATTTTGTGTAAGCATTTTTAAAAATTGTTCTTTTTTCTTTAAAATTTTGGTTTCAACTACTTCAACTTGTGTTTGATTTCCCTCTAATTCACACTGTACACGTTTTGACTCCAAACGAAGCAGATCATGTTTCAGACGTTCCAACTGACGATACATCAATATATTTCTTTTACGCAACTTACAAAGTATTTGACGGCGGTCATCCATCGAAAGGGCGCCATAGCGATCATGCAACAGTTTTTTTTGTTGTTCAAAACTTTCTCTCATTTTCTAGATCTCCTATACACAAACTTCCATCATTATAGCAAAGTTCTCTTTGAATGAAAAATATTTCATTGTTTCATCGTTTATTGCTAGTTAGAAATTTCCATAAATTTTTCAACGCCTCATTCTATTCCAAATAGTCTCATATATCAAGTAAAACTTAAGAAAGATAAAAGTTTCTAACAAAAATAATATTCGTTTTTTTATCATATCCTCCTTGTTCCTTTGTCATAACAAAAAAAAGACTGTGACAAAAATCTTGTCACAGCCCCTTATTCTGAATAAATGGTGTTCTAGAGACAGCCTATCAGCCATAAGGCACGATTTTGTAAAATATGAGAAGCTATTTTTCAACATCACTTCTTATCGGTCCTGCGGTTACTCGTCGCAATTTTTTTGTTAGAGTTTTCATCATCGCTCAAGGCTGAATGTCTCTTTCACAACCTCATTTTTGCGTAAAATCAATTTATTCGAAAAATTCTCCGTATACATCTTCTACACGTTGGTCTGGGTTGATTACGATGTACAAGTTACCTGTTTTTTCGCTGATTTTTGTAGATTGGTATTGATTGTCTAATCCTTCTGTTCCTTTATCTAGATATGGGAAGTATACAAGATCAGGTGTTCCATTGCGGTAAAGGATTTCCATTCGTTCGATATCTTCGTATTTCAATGCACGATTAAACATGCCCATTTCCAGTCCACCTAAGTTGATATCATGTGTCGCAACTGCGTCCCCTTCATGGAAGATTTCGATTTTAAATCCGGCACATGGATGGATTTCAACAAATTCACTGCCGTTGATCCGTCCAAAACTTGTTGTGATTTGTTTGATCCAAAGATCGCCGATGTGGCGGCGGTTAATCGTCCATGTTTCTCCATTTCTAAAATAAAATTTTAGCGCTGTCATTTCTTTACTCATTAAAAAGACTCCTTTATGATGTAATTTATTCTTGTACTTCCTCAGTTTAGCACAAATTTATGTAAGTGGTCACATTTTATGTTTTTTCTTCTAATGACGTATCTGCCC
The DNA here is from genome assembly GCF_001814765.1 of Enterococcus sp. HMSC061C05. Taxonomy (NCBI): domain Bacteria; kingdom Bacillati; phylum Bacillota; class Bacilli; order Lactobacillales; family Enterococcaceae; genus Enterococcus; species Enterococcus sp. HMSC061C05. The sequence goes on along the minus strand of NZ_KV817757.1, from coordinate 123,054 downwards.
AGTTTAAGTAGCTAGCCAAGCTGAGCAGATACAGTCTAGCTTTTTTTAAATCAATTTTTCTTTCGATAAAAAATCCAAAACCTGTTTTTTATCATTTTCTATTCTTTGTTCTACGACAGCTTTTTCAGCTGATTGCAAAGCTTCACTAACCCACTTGCCAGGTTTTTTTCCACTTTCTTCCAGCAAGATTTTACCATCTACAGCTAATTCGCTTAATGACTTGATAGGTAAACGATCATAGGATTCTTCTACGACATCCATCTGTGGTGTTTCATCAAAATAAGTCATCAATTCTTCTACTTGCAATGCATGCTCTTTGCCTAAGAAGTATAATTCAAACGGTTCTAAAACTCCAGTTTTTCGTTGACGCAGTCCTTGAACAAGTGCTTGGACATCCTTGATCATTTGATTGGAACACTTCCACGATTTCAAAAAGGAGCGGATTTCATTTTCTTTTAGATCCAGTTGACTGATTAATAATGTCCATGCTTGACTCTCTTCTTTCAATGGAACGGAAGGTAATTCAGCAAAACGTAAAAGTGCTTCACCTTCTTCTCTCAAACCAGGGCAGCAAATATAACATTCTGTTTCAATGAATGCATGGATTCCTGCAGACCGTTCATTTCCCAAAAGCATCTTGATGAATTCCACATTTATACGTTCTACAGATATTTTGCTTAATAGCTCGTGGTTTTCTTTGATGGCGTAGAAGGTTTCTTCCTCTAATTTGAATCCTAATTGACTGACAAAACGCAACCCGCGCATCATTCGCAAGGCGTCTTCATGGAACCGCTCATGAGGATTGCCTACAGCTCGCAAGATTTGTTCTTCTAAATCTTGCAGGCCATCGAACAAATCGATGATTTCGCCGTCTTCTTTCAAAGCAAAGGCATTGATTGTGAAATCTCTTCGTTTTAAGTCTTCTTCCAACGAACGAACGAATTCTACATGATCTGGTCTGCGGTAGTCTTGATAAGTTGATTCCGTCCGAAATGTGGTGATTTCATATTGTTCATCGTTTTCTAATACCAATACAGTCCCGTGTTCGATCCCGATATCTATCGTTTTTGGAAAAAGCTGTTTGATTTCTTCTGGAAATGCGCTTGTTGCGATATCCACATCATGGATCGGCTGGTTCAGCAAGATATCACGAACACTTCCACCTACAAAATAAGCTTCATATCCTGCATTTTCTAATTTTTTCAGAACTGGAATTGCCTTTTGGTATTCCAGAGGTAATTGTTTTAATTTCATTTTTCCAACCTTTCCTGTGTGTTTCTTGTACTGAGATAAGTACTCAGTTGCATGATGCCTGATTGATACGTCCGTTTTAGCGGCTTCAAAGCACAAACCACTTCATCTTTTTTACTTGTCCTTCCGTTCAAAGCGGTTATAGTCTCTGTGATTGAATTTTTCCATATTTTTTTCAAAAACATCAGTTAAGTCGATATTCAATGAATTAGCCATGATCATCGTAACGAATAAAACATCTCCAAGTTCTTCTGCTACCGAGTTATCTGGTTCCGAAGCTTTTTTGCTTTTTTCTCCATAAGTGTGGTTGACTTCTCTGGCCAATTCACCTACTTCTTCCGTTAATCGAGCCAGCTGAGCTAATGGAGAGAAATACCCGACCTTGAATTGTTGGATATATTCATCTACTTCTTGCTGCATACTGTATAAAGAACGTTTTTCATCCATCTTTTTCCCTCCAAAACTATCTTACCAAAACTTTAACGCAAATCCTAGATAAGAGCAATTGAGAAAATCGAATTTCCATGCTACATTTAGGAAGGAATTTCTAAATGTAGATTCTGTGAAAATACATAATTGAAAGCTGGGATTCATATGGCTACACGGAAAACAGTAAAAGAAGTACTTTTTATTATTATAGGAACGAGTATTTACGCATTTGGACTTGTTTATTTGAACATCGCTAATCACTTAGCAGAAGGGGGCGTCTCAGGGATCACCTTGATCTTGAGAGCTTTATTCGGAATTGATCCAGCTTATACGACTTTATTAATCAATATCCCGTTGATTTTACTAGGGGGAAAGATCCTCGGAAAACGTTCTTTAGCCTACACTGTTCTAGGTACACTCTCTTTGTCATTCTTTTTATGGATCTGGCAACGGGTTCCGCTAGAAATCAATTTACAGCATGATCTACTGATCGTTTCTCTACTTGCGGGTTTGGTTGCAGGGGTAGGAAGCGGGATCGTCTATCGGATGGGTGGAACAACAGGCGGAAGCGATATTATCGCTCGGATTTTAGAACAAAATTACGGCATCTCCATGGGGCGTTCTCTATTGGCATTCGATATCATCGTCTTGCTTGCTTCCTTAACCTATATCGACTTGAAACGCATGATGTATACATTGATCGTTTCCTATGTTTTCAGTCGCGTAATTGATTCAATCTTGGATGGTGGGTATTCTGCAAAAGGTCTGCTTGTCGTCTCCAACAAAAGCGAAGAAATTGCACCGCTGCTGATGACCGGTCTGCAAAGAGGTGTCACCTTCCTCTCTGGCGAAGGCGCATTCTCTGGAAATTCAAAAAAGATCATCTACATGGTCGTTAGTTCTAGTGAATTAACGGAAGCCAAGAGAATTGTCCACGAGATTGACGAAAAAGCTTTTCTGTCGATTATTAATGTGCATGAAGTTGAAGGGCAAGGGTTTACCTATTTGAAGCCACAAACAAGATTACTGAAAAAACGATAAAAAAGACGAGGGGTAGCTGTGAGGAAAGATTCCAAATCCAGCTGCCCCTTGTCTTTTTTGGTATGATTCATTTTTAGCTAATTATTATGTTCGCTTACTCGATTATTTTTCTTTTGCGTCTGCAAAAGGATTTTTCGGTTGACTTCATCAGACAATTTCAAAAATGCATCCCTGTCTCCATCTTCTAGCGCTTGATCGATTTGAGCATAAAGCATATTTAGTTTTGCTGCTTCTTCTTTTTCTTGAAAATATCGCTCGATCAATTCAGTATCTTCTTCACTGACAGAAGCATCCCAAGAAGAAAATGGATTATCTTCTAAGATCGATAGATATTCTCTTGTCTGCCAAGCATTCTCAAATAGACATTCCACATATAAGGGTTTCTTCCAATTCAATCGGATCTCATGAAAAATCTGATCTGTATCCGTAAATTCTTTTCCCTGCAAAAACAATTTCATTGGTTCCCCTTCAACAGATAGATCACTGATTTGCAGACCTCGATCCGCAAAATTTGCCCCTTCTACAAAGTGGACATTACTTAAAATCGCTTCATGATTGGCAAGATAATTCAAGATCCAAAAAACTTCTCTTCGGCTAAAAGATACATGATTGACCATCCACGTTAAAAAATTCTTCTTTTCCCGTACATCAATTAGCATTTTTCTCACCTCTCTGTTAGATCATCTAATAATGACAGTGCCTCCATATCTCCTGGTTCAAGTTTTAAATAATGAGTCAATAATTCTTGCGCTCTTTTTAGCTGTCCTTCTTCTCTTAAGAAAAAGGCATATTCTTTCAAGAAATCTGGTTCATGAGATAGTTCATGATAAGCTTGTTCATAGTGTACAGCTGCAACGATGAAGTCTTCTAATTCATTATAAGCATGCGCTAGATTCCATTCCGCATACGGATTAGCAGTTTCTTCCATCTGATTGATCACTTGTATCACATCTTCATATCTTTCATCATCCAAGTAAAGATTGCTTAAAGTAAGTAATGTTTCATCTTGTTTATCTCCTACTTCTAAAGCTTTCAGCAAGAGTTCCTCTGCTCGCTGTTTGTCGTGGAGACGAAAAGCATTTTCAGAGGCTAGATGATAAAGTTCAACTTGGTAAGGATTTTCTTTGATTCCTTCTTCTAACACTGTTTGCGCTTCTTCAACCATTTCTTCTTCTTGAAGAGCTTGTCCTAGATATAGATATAACGATTGATAATGCGGATTGACTTCTCGAAGTTCTTCCAGATAGTTGATTGCCTGCTGATTTTCTTTTAATTGGAGATTCGTAAAGGCTAGCTGGAACAGTCGATCATCTGTCTTTTCTTCTTTCAATGCTTCTTCTAAAGGTGCGATAGCTGCTTCAAATTCACCTTGCATGCTTAAGGATTGCCCTAAACGTTCTTGCATCGAGATTCCTGACATCTCGTTTATCCCACTTGCCAACAATGTTTCATAAATCACTGCTGCCTCTTTGAAACGATCGACTGAAAAATACAATTCAGCTAGTGCAAACTGGATCAATGGTTCATCCGGTAGCAACCCTGCCGCTTCTTTCAATTTTGCTTCACTTACTTCAGGAATCCCGATGACTTGGTACAAATCAGCTATCGCCAATAAGCTTTGCGGATAGTAATCACTTTCCTTATCCACTTTTTCCAAGTATTCAAAAGCTAGGTCGATCTCATTGTCTTCGATTGCAATTTCTGCTAGGGGGATGTTTAGTCCGTCATTTTCTGGATATTGGTTGATCAATTGTTCAAAAATCTGTTTTGCTTCGATCAAAAAGCCAATAGCTAGCAATTCTTCCCCTAGTTCAGCTAATATATCTGCTGGATCTTCTTTTAATGCTTTTTCTAAAAAGAGTTGTGCTTGTGCCAGATCTTCATCTGATAAAGCTTGCAACATTTTTTCGCTATTTGTATTCATTTCAATTCCCTCTTATCTCGCTGACGATTTGTTGAAATACCGTCATTGTTCTCAACAATTCTTTTTCGTTTGGTCGTTGGTATCCGTCTATTATACCTATTTTTTCTAAAACAAGTATTTTTTTGCTTTTTTCTGCCAAGAAAAGGACTTTTTCCAAATACTCCATCTTTGAAATCTGTTCTAACCATTGGATAGGATAGCCAAGCAGGTCTAGCCATACAAAAAAATTTTTTAGTTGGAAATCAAAAGGATAGGCTTGGAGATTCCACACGAAATGAAACATCATCCCTAAAAATTTTTTCATACTAGCAGAAAGCAAGTGCCCATTTTCAGTCAGATAAAAAGCTTGTTCAAACAGTTTACCATAATTTGACAGATTTTCTGCCTCTAATTGATAAAAATAAATCATTTCTTCGATCATCCCGGCAAATGGCCGAGTCGTTAATTGCTTTTTATTTGGATAGTTTTTATACAAATTTTGTAAAAAACGGTGATCACAAATCATTCCGCAACAGATAAAAGTCAAAAAGTCAATCTGTTTTCCGTCCACTTGCCGCTCGCTGATCGTTTGATCATAAACGATGCGTTCTGGCATGTTGATGGTTTGCAGCACGACACGATTCGGTAGCTGCAAAATCGTTCGCTGTGGAGTTAATGCTCGGCTCAGCGAACGGATCGACACAGGAATCAGCCAAAGTGATGAATCAAGGATTGTATGTTTTTGAAAAAAACCTGCCAGATCCATGATCCCTTCATTTCCAAATCCGATAACAAACATGGATTGATTTTCGGGATAGCGTTTGGTGAAATCAAGCAAGTTCTTCAATTCTGTTAAATGATTACATTGAGTATTGGCACAAATGTACCAGTCATTATTTGCCTGATTTGCAAATAATGGGTTAATCTTATCTGCAAACAAATCATAATAACGCTGATTTGTTAAAAACAAGATGGGTTGATCGATCGAAAGTGCTCTTAGTTGACTGACAAGCGTTTCTCCGTAGAACACTTTCGTCAATGCTTCTTCTACTTGATAATCAAGTTCCATGCGCATCCCTCCTCTTCTTATTTTTATTTTACCATTAGTAAGCAAAATCTAGAAAAGATAAGGGCAAAGTCCACCTCTTAACTTGGAAATAAATAAAAATTAAATAAAATACATGTGTTTTTTATGTATGACATGCGGATTCGAAATTTTTGTCTCTTAATTGACTTTTTCTGCTAGGAAATAAAAAGAAAAGCACTTGTAGCCCTAGAGCCACAAGCGCTTTTTTACTGTCTTATTTAACAGCGTCTTTTAATGCTTTACCTGGTTTGAATGCAGGTACTTTGCTAGCTGGAATTTCGATTTCTTCACCAGTTTGTGGGTTGCGACCTTTGCGAGCTGCGCGTTCGCGAACTTCAAAGTTACCAAAACCGATTAATTGAACTTTTTCGCCGTTAGCTAAAGCATCTTGAATAGTTGAAAATACAGCATCTACTGCTGCAGTTGCATCTTTTTTAGTTAAATCAGTAGCTGAAGCAACTTTTTCGATTAATTCTGCTTTGTTTGCCATGGATAGATTCACCTCCTCCACAAGAGATATGATAGAAATATCATTTAGTTAAAACTTTCTGAGTGGTCCAGAAGTTTAAAAAGAAATATTGATTAACTTCAATATTCTGTTATCACGATATCATATGAACCGCTTAATAGCAAGGTTTTTACCAATTTTCATATGCTTTTTTTAGTCATAGAAACGTAACAAACAAAACTGTCTTTTTCTTTTGAAAAAAAAACGTTGATATGGTAAAATGCCTATTTTCTTCTACGAGGGATGATTCGAATGGATGTCCCTTCAAAAGTAAATGCTTTTCTGATTTGATTTTCTAAGAAACGCTCATAAGAAAAGTGCATCAATTCCTCTTCATTGACAAAAACAACAAATGTAGGCGGTTTGACAGCAACTTGTGTAGCATAAAAAATCTTCAGCCGTTTTCCTTTATCTGTCGGTGTTGGATTGATGGCTACAGCATCCATAATGATATCATTCAAAACAGCAGAAGAGATACGAAGATTCTGGTTCATACTTACTTGTTCGATCATTTCAGGAAGACGTTCCAACCGTTGTTTAGTCACTGCAGAAACAAAGACGATCGGTGCGTAATCTAAATATCGGAATTCATCACGGATCTCTTGTTCGAAATCACGCATCGTATTGGTTTCTTTCTTCACAAGATCCCATTTATTCACAACGATAATGACACCACGACCAGCTTCATGAGCGTAACCCGCTACTCGCTTGTCTTGTTCTCGAATCCCTTCTTCCGCGTTCAGTACCATCAAAACGATGTCAGAACGGTCGATCGCACGCATCGCACGCATCACGCTGTATTTCTCAGTATTTTCATATACTTTTCCGCGTTTACGCATGCCGGCTGTATCGATCATCAAGAATTTCTGTCCACTTTCAGAAACAAAGTGAGTATCGATTGCATCCCTTGTCGTTCCTTCAATATCCGAAACAATCACACGTTCTTCTCCTAAAATCGCGTTGATCAAAGAAGATTTACCAACATTTGGGCGACCAATCAAACTAAACTTGATTGTGTCGTCATCCTCTTCTTCAGTCTCTTCAGAGAAATACTTCACTGCTTCATCTAAAATATCGCCAATTCCTAGTCCGTGGCTTCCTGAAACAGGATAAGGATCGCCTAGTCCTAAAGAATAAAATTCATAGATATCATTTCTCATTTCCGGATTATCTACTTTATTGACTGCTAAAATCACTGGTTTATTACTTCTGTATAAAATTTTCGCAACCATCTCATCTGCGTCTGTCACGCCTTCGCGTCCGCTGACGACACAGATGATCACATCTGCTTCTTCAATCGCGATTTCTGCTTGATGTTTGATCTGATCCATAAAAGGTTCATCACCAAGATCAATTCCGCCTGTGTCGATCACGCTAAATTCTCGACCTAACCATTCGCCTTTTGCATAAATACGATCACGAGTTACTCCAGGAGTATCTTCGACAATCGAGATACGCTCACCAGCGATGCGGTTAAAAATCGTAGACTTACCGACGTTCGGGCGGCCAACGATTGCAATTGTTGGATTTGCCATATTATTTCCTCCTCACAAGTTTCCAATCTCACTTAGTTTAACGAATGCAATGCCAACTTTCAAGCATAGATTGTCAATTAAACGAAGTATTTTTATTCCTTAATGAAATACTCACCGCTTTTCAAAAGAAAAACTGAGACAAAAGCAGCTGCTTTCATCTCAGTCACAGATACAAAATCAATTATTTTTCAGAATCATCGGTTGCTTTTTCTTCTACTTCTTCTTTCAACGCATCCCCTAAAATGTCTCCCATAGTGAATCCAGTATTTTCTTCTGGTAATTCATAAGACTCCACATTTTTTGGTTCTTCTTCTGAAGCTGGTTTTTCTTCTAAAGCTTTGATGCTCAATGCAATACGATGTTCTTCTGGATGGATCTCCAGTACTTTCACTTTCACTTCGTCGCCTTCATGAAGTACTTCGTGAGGTGTGGCGATATGTTTATGTGAGATTTGAGAGATATGGACTAGTCCTTCTACTCCAGGGAATACTTCAACAAAGGCACCGAAACTTGTTAGACGTTTAACAGTTCCGTCCAATACTGCTCCAACTGGGGCTTTTGTATCGATTTCTGACCAAGGTCCAGGCTGTGTATCTTTGATTGACAAGGAAACACGTTCTTGTTCAGGGTTGATAGACAACACTTTGACGTTTACTTCGTCATTAACAGCTAACACATCACTTGGTTTTGCTACATGACTATGAGAAATCTCTGAGACATGGACTAGACCGTCAATTCCGCCTAGGTCGACAAATGCCCCGAAATCAGTAAGACGTGCGACACGTCCGCTGAGAACATCTCCCTCATGAATCGTTGAAAGGATTTCTTTTTTCTTTTCTTCTCTTTCATTTTCAACTACCGCTTTGTGCGATAAGATCAAACGATTTTCTGATGGTTCGATTTCAATGATTTTAAAGCTCAATGTTTTGCCTTTATAATCTGAAAAATCCGCAACAAAATGATCTTCCACCATTGATGCAGGGACAAAGCCACGCACACCGACGTCAACGACTAAACCGCCTTTGACAACATTTGTAACAGGTGCTTCAATTACCTTGCCGTCTTGGAAATCTCTTTCAATGTCTTCCCAAACTTTTTTAGCATCTAAACGGCGTTTTGAAAGAAGATAGCTGCCGTTTTCTTTATCTTTGCCAATCGTACTGATAACGACTAAGTCTAATACATCGCCGACTTTCACTACTTCGTTGATATCTTCTACTGGTAAAGTTGATAATTCTTTTGCCGGAACGACGCCTTCAACTCCGGCCCCTTCGATTCCGACAATTACTTGTTTGTCTTCAATAACCAAAACTTCGCCCTTAACAACATCGCCAACTTTTACTTCTTGGACGCTTTTCATTGCGTCTTCCATTGACTGGTTGTTCTCTTGATTTTGATCAAATTCTGTCATAACACTTGTCCTCCTAACCAACATTCTGCCGTAAGTACGGTACTGTTTTTAGTTTAATTGATTATTCAAAAAAAATAAAGCGATTTCGTTCGTTTTCCTTGAAAAAACAATTGTTTTTCAGTTTTTTTCTTCATTTAAAAAAGAAGATATCCCTTTTCTAAAACGACGGCTTTTATCGCTGCAACGACTTCTGGAATGGATTTGCCGGTAGTATCGATACGAACAGCGTCCTCTGCTTGCTGCAGCGGAGAAACTTCCCTTGTTGAATCATAATGGTCTCTTGCCTGTATCTCTTTTGTTAGTGTTTCAAGATCAGTCGGAATCCCCTTTTCTTGGTTCTCTTTGAATCGTCTTTCTGCACGCTCACTTACGCTTGCTACTAAAAAGATTTTTACTTCTGCATTCGGCAATACAGCTGTCCCGATGTCTCTTCCGTCCATCACAACGCCACCGCGTTCGCCTATTTTCCGCTGGATAGCAACTAGTTCTTCTCTGACTTTCCCATGAGCAGAGACTTCTGAAACAGCTTTTGTGACATCTGGCTGACGGATTTCTAGTGTGACGTCTTTTGATGCTGTGAATACATGCTGCCCATCTTCTTGTTGTGAAAAAGAGATAGGATACTTTTTGATCAGTGAAACTAGTCCTTCCTCATCTGAAAAAGATACATTATTCGTAATAGCTAGATAAGTCACTGCGCGATACATGGCACCGGTATCCGTATAAATATAATTTAATTCTTTTGCTAAGATTTTGGCAACGGTGCTTTTTCCAGATGAAGCAGGTCCGTCGATCGCAATACTGATTTGTGTCATGATATAACTCCTTTTTCTCAAAAAAAAAGCCGCAAAGCGCGGCTATTATTATTTAATTCTTAGTTCTTGACCAGGGTAAAGCATAAAGTTGTTTGGATCTAAGCCATTCAATTCAAACAATTGGTCAGTGGTGATTCCTGCACGCTCAGCCACTTGTTTTGGACCTTCGCCTGCTTGAACAGTCGTTGTCGTACCGGCTACAGCTGAGGAAGAAGGTGTTGTTTCTGCTGCATTGCTGCTTGAATCCCCTGCTTGATAAGTTGTGTCACTTGAGGAAGAAGGTGTTGTCTCTGCTGCAATACTGCTTTCTGACGTTACCCCTGTATCTTGAGAAACAGTAGATTCTTCCGCCATTGTACTAGATTCTACTGTTGAAGTCTCAGTTGACTCCTCTTTTGTTGTACTTGTGGAACTTTCTACTACTGATGTCGAAGTTTCAGAAGAAGATGCTGCTGTTGCATTGTTGCTTGATCCGTTTCTGATCCAGAAATAAGCACCTGCTGGAATAGCGATACATAAGACTAGTAAAATCAAAAATAGCGAAAGAAATAATGTATTTCCTTTCTTTTGTTGTCTCTGAGAACTTCTTGATGAAACCTCATCATCTGTATCATAGATTGGTTGTTCCCATGGTTCTTGTGTTTCGTTATTTTCTGTAGATTGATGTCTATCTTTTCTGCTCACTGTTTTACCTCCTAAACTCTATCGTGTGTATTATACCATAGGAAAAAGTGTCTTGTCCTAAAAAATCAATGTTCCATGTTTTTTTTAAATAAATTTAGTAAAATCGATTCCCAATGAAGCGGTTCAGTCTTAGAAAAAGCCTTTTTCTTTGGTAGAAGTTCTACTTTTGCGCCATCAATATCACAACAATTCTGCGGCTTTTTGGAAAGTTCTTCCCCAAAATAAGCCAAGATGAATTTTCTGCGGCAGTCTTCTTCATGGATATAACGAAGCATCTGCTGCAGGCGGAATTCTTTTTCTTTTTCCTGACGTTTGAGCCGTTCCACCCAATTTTCTGGTTTTTCAGACTGCTGGATCAACTCCATCCATTTTTTTTGCAGCTCATCAAATGGCGCTTGCTCTGCTGCATATTCCAAATAAAGCTCAAAACTTTGTCGCTGTTCTCTAGAAAGTTGATTAAAGAAATAATGAATACGTTCATCTCCACTTTGATATAAAAGGATTGCTGCACTTTCTTCCTGATCTCTGCCTGCTCGACCGATTTCTTGTACATAGTTTTCCAGACTGTCTGGCAAATCGTAATGGATCACATAACGAATATCAGATTTATCGATCCCCATACCAAATGCGTTCGTAGCAATGAGAAACTGCAGCTGATTTTTTACAAACTGTTGCTGAAGCTGTCTTCTTTGAGCTGTGTCAAGGCCACCGTGATAATATCCAACTGAAAAGCGCTCCCTGAATAAATGATACAAACGTTCGACTTCTTTTTTTGTTGCACAATAAATAATTGCCGCACCATGTGCACTTTCCATGAATTGTTCAAGTTCTTGTTCTTTTTGCTGCGTTTTTCGAACAAAAAGCGAGATGTTTTGTCGATTGACTGATTGTCTAACCTCTTTTGTCTGTCGATCAAATAGCACCTGACGTATATCTTTCGCTACTAAATCTGTCGCTGTCGCGGTTAGAGCCAATGTGACCGGGTTTCCTAAATGCTCGCGGATTTTTCCTAACTGTTGATATTCTGGCCGAAAATCAACTCCCCATTGTGATACACAATGTGCCTCATCCACTACATATAGCGCTATATCCTGTTTTTTCAGCTGCTCTAAAAGAGAAGGGTTAGTCAACATTTCCGGACTCAAAAATAAAAATTTATATTGCGACAGATGACGGAGAACGTATCCTCTTTCAGCTCGCGAAAGCAAGCTATTGAAAGCAGCTACTCGTTTTTCCCCTCGTTTTTGCAGTTGTGTCACTTGATCTTCCATGAGAGAAAGTAGCGGTGACACGATGAGAACCATCCCATCCGTTAAATACCCTGTTAATTGATAGCACAGGCTTTTCCCCGTTCCTGTAGGCAAAATAGCGAGAGTATCTTCTCCATCAAGCAACGCCTGAATAATTTCTTCTTGGCCGGGTCGAAATGAATCGAATCCAAAATATTTTTTTAATTCATTTATTAACATTCTGTATCGCTTCCTTTCTCAATAGATAGATTTGATACAAACGAAATTCTCCATAATCTAATTGTCCATCTACATTCCATTCGCTGAAGCGCCACTCTCGCACGGAATCCTTATTTGGTTCCAATCGTTCGACCGTTTCTTGAGAGAGAACCCGCTCGTATGGAAAATCATCAAAAAACAAGGCCCACTCAATAAGATGATCTGTTACCGTCCCTTTTTTTAAATGACGGATTGCCATGATCTGGTCAATTGTCTGACCATTCATAAACATCTGCTTGGTGATCATCATGCTTTGATTGAAATTTTGCTGTAATAACGGATCAATCAACACATACCATAGCGAATCTGGCCGTTCTTCTATTTGTGCGAGCAAAAGATGGATACATCTGCTTTGTTGTAAATAAACAGCTGACTCATCATTGGTTTTTGCTAGCTGATACGGCAGAAGTCCTGTTTGATCATTTCCAGAGAATTGGTTAGCTAAAAAATTGGCTGCTCCTTCTGGTATCTCCGAAAACAGCTGCGCTAAACTTTCATACGCGCTATCAATCAAAATTCCACGTGGCAATCTGCTTCCACTAAGCCATTTTTTCAGTTGGAAAGTATAAAAAGGACTTGTCTCTGCTGGAAGATAATCTTGGTTCCCAGATGCCAGATTAGAAATCACTTGAACAGCAAATTTGATGAGCCGCCAACTAGTTTCCCCAGTTCGTCCATATCGGTCAAAACGCAAACCAGTATATTCTGTGTGAAGTTCAGACAACCTATCTGCTCCTGCAGACGTTAGTTTTGCTTCATTTTCATTTATTTCGATCCATCCTTGCTGTGCAAGTTTTTGCATAATCTGATAAAACTTGTCTTGCTTCAAATCTGGAAAACTGTTATGAGCAAATAAAAGTTCGTGAGTAAATCCGAAAATAAGTACTGAAGTCGTTCGTTTTCCCACAAGGAGCTGGTAAAGAGAGCTGACTCGCAGCTTGTTTCTTGATGAAAATAGCGATAAAATAAAAACAATCATATTATTCTCCTTAAGTTAGGATGGTTAGAAATGTCACTACTATGTAAACTTGTACCTGAACGCTGTATTGCATGCGGTCTTTGCCAAATCGAAGCGCCGGATATTTTCGATTATGATGAAGAAGGAATCGTTTTATTTGCCCAAGAACCAGAGGCTCATCAACAGTTCGTCATGCCGGAAGAAGAAGCGTATGTAAGAAAAGCGTATCAGAAGTGTCCAGTCCGGGCGATTTTATTAGAAAATAAAATGTAAGTCAAACTAAGCTTTAAAAATGGATACTAGATTTTCTAAACTTAAAGATAAGCCGGGATCTGTTTCTCCCGTTCCGTGAAATCCCGACTTATTTTGAAGGTTATATTTACTATCTATTTATTTGACTTGTTTTTTTCATAGACCCTATAGGTCCCATTTCGGTTATTTCAACTTTTTCAGCCAGTTTTCCAATGTATTGACAATCACAGTTTGCTGATCTGCGTTAGAAATTTCTGCTTCTCCATCTCCTTTTTGCTCACCATAGCTACCAAAACCTCCATGGTTCCCGCCGTTGATTGATACATACTCTGTTCTTTCTGGTAAGTACTGCTTGGCTTCTTCATAAGCTTTCTGATTCAATACTTTATCTTTAGTTGCTGTAATGGATAAAACTGGGACAGCTGATTCTTTCAATGTTCCTTTTTTATCGGGATAGCTTGCCATGAAGAATACCCCTTTTAAATGACTGTCTGAACGATTCTTATTCGCATATCGACTTGCCATGACACCGCCTAAAGAGTGACCACCGATCACATAATCGGAATCTGGAAAATCTTCTTTGATCTTATCCGCTTTGTTTCCACCTATCACTGCTAGATCAAGTGGCATTTTGACAATAGCAACTGAGTAGCCGTTTTTTGCTAAATCTTGCGCCCAAATACTATAACTTTCTGGGTCTACGAGAGCACCAGGATAAAAAATAAGTAATGGAGACTTTGCCTGATTCTTTTTCTCTCCTTCAAAAAACAAGTAATCTTCTTTGTTTCTTCCTTCTTTTACCACCTTTTGTGCTTCTGAAGATGGTTCGTACGTATTTTGCTGTATATAGTAATAACCGCCTCCGCCAAGTAATCCTAAAATAATGACTAAGCTAATTAGTATTCGTCTAAATATTTTCAATTTCTCCCACCTTTTCTATCTGAGTTTATACCTTCTTCTCAATCAAGTATGATTATACCTTAAAAAAAATAAGAGAAAAATGCAAACTTTCCAGCACCAAATAAAAAAGACGGAATATCCATTCGAATATCCGCCTTTTTTATATGATTATTTTTTATTTAGCGCACAAACGATACACTGCTTCTGCATAAATTTCCATTGCTTTATACATACTGCTTAATTCCCATCGTTCATTTGCCTGATGCATGAAGTCAGGAGTATCAGGGAACATCGCACCGAATGCCACACACTGGTTCATCGTACGGGCAAACGTAGCGCCACCTGATACAAATGGTTCAGTCATGTCTCCAGTAATCTCGCGATATGTCCCCAATAGGTTTTTCACTAATTCACTGTCCAATGGCACGTATAATGAATCTAGGAAGTCAAACTCTTCATAAGACAACTCATATTTTTCTACTGTTTTAGTTAATTTAGCTACTAAATCCTCTTTTTTGAATGTCACAGGAATTCTCATATCTACACCGATTTTTGTTTGTTCTGGTGTGATTTCCAAACTTGCAAAGTTCATCGTTAACTCACCAGATTGTTCATCTTCTGTCTTGCCCACGACTGCTTCACCAGTTGCATTTTCTTGAACTAATTTTCCTAAGAAATTGATTGGGCCAAAATCGAATACTTCTGAAAGAGCGATTGCCAGACGAGAAATAGCATTCACTCCTTGTGCGGCATCTTTCGCGTGGATACTTTTACCAAGAACGACGATTCCTTCGCCTTGTTCTTCGAAATCGAATCCGTGTTTTTTCAATGCTTCTTTTACTTCAGAAATCTTTTCACCAGAATAAGGAGCTGCATCAGGAACAACATTCAGCGCTCCGCCAGCTTTTACAGAAAAATCGTTCGTTCCAGGACCTGTCAAGTAAGCTTGTAGTAAGCCTTTTTCCGCATAAATTAAAGGGAATTCAGCGTCTGGCGCAAATCCTTGCGTAATGCCTTCTTCTTTCTCGTTATATTTTTCTAAACAACGCCACAAATTTTCTTCATCTGTACCAAAGATAAAACGAATACGTGTTTTGAATTCCACGCCAGCGTCCATCAAAGCTTTTACAGCATACATTGCTGCAATGGAAGGACCTTTGTCATCTTGAGAGCCGCGACCAACTAACCAGCCGTCTTTTACGGTTGGATCGAATGGTTTCGTTTCCCAATTGTTTTCGTCGCCTGCCGGAACAACGTCCATATGACACAAGATACCGAATAATTCATCTCCTGAGCCAATCTCTGAATAACCGTAATAGCCTTCTGGATCTTTAAATGTTCTAAATCCTAGCTTTTCACTGATTTCCAATACTTTGTCCAAAGCTTCAATCACTTTTTTACCGAAGGGGTGTCCTTGCCCTGAATCTGCTTCATCTAGTACGGAAGGGATTCGGATCAATTCGCTCAATGATTCTAATGCTTGTTCATGATGTTGTTCTGTCACAAATTGTTTCATGATTTTAACCTCCTAATATGTTAAAAAGGGTTATGTCAAATGCCTCCGACACAACCTCTTCTTCTCTAATAATGACGTTTTAAGCCTGCTCCAT
The DNA here is from genome assembly GCF_001814765.1 of Enterococcus sp. HMSC061C05. Taxonomy (NCBI): domain Bacteria; kingdom Bacillati; phylum Bacillota; class Bacilli; order Lactobacillales; family Enterococcaceae; genus Enterococcus; species Enterococcus sp. HMSC061C05. Next base: position 107,162 of record NZ_KV817757.1, on the reverse strand, counting down.
CAGCAAGCAGAATGTTCTTAATGATGAAAGAAAAAACACTCACTGAATGGAGCAATCGACTTATCCACGTGCTTATTGATAGCCGTATATCGGTTTCTTCACTCTTATGATAGACCTTGTACCTGTATTTGTCTAGGTTTAGAACATTGCTGCTACACCTAGGATCACACAGATGGCTACAAATAATATCGCAATTAATTTACCAGTAAATTTCCACCACACTGAAACATCGAAACGAGCAATCGCTACAGCACCCATTACGATAGCAGATGTTGGCGTAATCAAGTTTACTAAGCCAGACGCAGATTGATAAGCAGTGATAACTAAATCCTTCCCTACACCGGCAAATTCACCCATAGGTCCCATGATTCCCATTGTTGCAGCAGCTAAGCCAGAAGTTGAAGGAATCAAGAATGACATAGGAATATAGAAAATAAATGTAATGATGATAAATACGCTTGAAGATAATGAACTTAATCCTTGTTCGCCCCAGTGTAAGATAGTGTCTGTAATCAACCCGTTGTTCATAACCACTTGGATACCACGAGCAACAGCTACTACGATAGCTACACCAATCAAGTCAGAAGCACCAGCTAAAAATTCAGAGACGAATTCAGATTCTTTCATACCATACGTGATTGCTACGACGATTGACATGACTAAGAACAACATAGTAATTTCTGGGAAGTACCAGTCACCTAGTGGAAGCATGCTTTTACCTAAAACAGTTCCTAGTACCGGAAGATTTGTTAACCAGTTTGTCAACGATTCAAAAATTGTGAAATTCGCATTCAAGGTTGTCCAAGGAATCAAACTGATGATCATGATACCAAAAGTAATGAAGAACAATACATTTACATGTTTTTGTTTTTTCGTGATTACTTCTTGGCGACCGATTGCTTCGATATCGAAATGTTTCATATCTTCTTTACGTTGATTGTATACTAATGATTTTGTTGGATCTTTTTCGATTTTTGATGCATAGCGATACACATATACAATAGAAATAGCTAACAAAATAACGAACATCAAGAATCGAAGACCAATCCCTTCACCCATCGAAATCCCAACAGCTTGCGAAGCTACGCCGGTTGCGAAAGGATTGACCGTTGAAGCTAAACAGCCTACTTGAGACCCTACTAATACGATGGCTACTGCTACCACTGTATCAAAGCCTACTGCCATCATAACTGGGATCAGTAAAGCATAGAACGGAATCGTTTCTTCCGCCATTCCGTAAGTAGATCCGCCTAATGCAAATAACAGCATCAATACTGGAATAAGCATTTTTTCTTTTCCTTTGAATTTCTTCACAACTGAAGCGATTCCGGCATCTAGGGCGCCTGTTTTGTTGATAATACCTAAAAATCCACCAACAACTAAAATGAAGAAAGAGATTGGGATTGCAGCAGGTGTTTCTTTAGTTAGCTCCCCCGCTGGTACACCTAGCATCCCATTGATTGGCGCCATGAAAATATCCCACAGCCCTTGAGGATTTTGTTGTACTCGTTCATATGATCCAGCGACAATGTTGCCTGCATCGTCTACACTATAGTGCCCAGCTGGTATAAACCAAGTAAGTACAGCGATTACTGCAATAATAATGAATAAGACCGTATACGCTGAAGGCATTTGAAATTTTTTCTTCTTTGTTTGTTCCATCTTCTTCTTCCTTTCTTTTCCGTTAGAGACATCATTTTTGGCTCTAATGTTATTTTATCAAAAAGAGTATCAGAACAAAAATAATAACACGCATTTTATAAAACTTTTGTTCAAAAAGTTCGTTTTTTCCTATTTTCTCCCCCTTTTCTTAGGTTTTTAAAGCTTTCTTCATTTTCATTGTAGCGTTTCCTTTTTTATATAAACAAACATTTCCGTCTTTTAAAAGGAGAAGGATTTCACATTCCAAAAGAACTAATTGATTTTTATGCATAAATAAAAAAAATACTCAAAACAAACAAATAAAACGTTTACAATATTGCATGTATTGTATTTTTTTCCAAAAAAAAGATCAAGAAATTTCTTGATCTTTTTGACATTTATTTAACTGCTGTATGACGTTGTTCCATCTGATGTTGTTTTCGACTTAACCATGGAAGAAGTTGCGCATGTAGCACTAAAAAGACAGCACTCACGATGAATCCTTTGATCAAGTTGAAAGGAACAATCCCAATCAATACATAATTTGCTAAAGACATCCCCAACATCTGTGTCGCGTTCAGTCCTAAAAACATTAAGTAAAGAGGCGTAATAACGAAATAATTCGCGATACTCATGAAAATAGTCAGAGCAATCGTTCCTGTAATCACACCTAAAAATTTATTTCTTCCTTTATGCTGTTTCTTTACACTAAAGAAGTAATAAATCGGGAATGTAAAGATCGTTGTTGATAAGAAACTAGCTGTGTCTCCCACTAGGTTATCTGGAGAAAAACCTGTAGTCAGCAGATGTAATACTGAACGCAAGAACGCTGTTGCTACTCCGGCCGCTGGACCGAATAAGAACATACTGATCAATACCGGGATATCACTAAAATCAATCTTCAAAAAACTAAAAGCCGGCATGATCGGAAAAGCAAAATACTGTAAAACTAACGCGATCGCAGCAAACATCGCTACTGCAACCATTTTCTGTACACGGGTGTTCTTCATTTGAAATCCTCCTGTTAGGACTCCTCTTCAGCGAACTTTTTGACGTTTCTCTCCAAATGAAAAAACTCTATTTTCCAGGGAAAATAGAGTTAGAGTTATTTGATCAAGTGTGCGTCAAATAAGCCCTATCTTCTTTATCCAGACTGTACTGTCGGTATCGGAATTTCACCGATTCAGCTATTTTTTGCAAAATAGGTCGTGGACTATAACCACCGGTCGGGAATTTCACCCTGCCCCTGAAGACGAACCTTATATAATTTTTGTTTACATGTTCATTATACATATCTCTTCAAAAAACGCAACATTTAACGCTTATAAAAAGTAAGTGTTTATTTTGAATGATTCAATAAGCTGCTGACTTCTTTTTTGTTCAATTCACGATAATCCCCAGGGCGTAAACCTTGTAATGTCAAATCACCGTATTTTTCACGTTTTAACTTTTGCACAGGAAGCCCAACTGCTTGAAGCATATTTTTCACTTGATGATTCCGTCCTTCGTGGATCGTCAATTCCACGATACTGTGATTTGTCTTAGGATCCACTGATAAAATTTGGAATTTAGCTGGAGACGTTTTTCGTCCTTCGATCTTTATTCCTTTCGCCAAAGGTGCAAGCATCGATTTTGTCGCAATCCCTTTTACTTTTGCGACATAAACTTTATCCACTTCATGTTTTGGATGTGTCAGGCGCTGGGCAAAATCTCCATCATTTGTCAGCAGTAAGATGCCCGAAGTATCGTAGTCCAGTCGACCTACGGGGTAAATTCGTTCTTTTACCATCGGCAGAAGGTCCGTAACGACTTTTCTTCCTTTGTCATCTGCTACAGCAGAAATGACTCCTTTAGGTTTGTACAATAAATAATAACCGTATTCTTCTTGATAAATTGGCACTTCATCCACTTCCACAGTGTCATGTTTTCCAACTTTTATCCCTAATTCTCTTACAACTTGTCCGTTTACTTTTACACGTCCTGCAAGGATAAATTCTTCTGCTTTTCGACGAGAAGTGATGCCAGCGTGGGCAATTACTTTTTGTAATCTCTCCATTTACAATTGTTCTCCTTTATTCATTCCATCAAAGAATAGATCTGGTGACACATCTTCTTCAAGTGAAATTTCCATTTCTTGTGTATCAGGCAGTTCCTCTAATGATTTCAGCCCAAAATAATCCAAGAAGTAACCAGTTGTTCCATATAATATCGGGCGACCTGGTCCTTCTACTCTGCCTTTTTCTTCAATCAGTTTATGAGCAGCCAGACGCTGTACCGCTCCTGAAACCTGAACGCCTCGAATCTGCTCGATCTCAGCTCGTGTGATCGGTTGTTTATAGGCAATGATTGCTAAAGTCTCGACAGCGGCTTGAGATAACGTGTTCGATGTTCCTTGTGCATATCGCTTGAGCAATGGCGCTAGCTCTTTTTTAGTCGTTAATACATAATGGCTTTCCGTTTCAAAAATATGCAAAGCTGAGTGCGGGTTTTGAGCGTAAGAGTCTTTTAATTCTTTCATTAAATTTGCGACTTCTGCTTCACTGAGATTCAACAGTCCGCTTAATTCTTCATTACTGATTCCTTCCTCGCCAACAATAAAAAGAAGGGCTTCAAGTTCACTTAATTTCGTCATGTTCGGTATCTCCTACTGCTGGATAAAGCATAATTGATTCATAGTTTTCTTTTTGTTGCGCAATAATCTGTCCTTTTTTCATCAACTCTAGCAAAGCCATAAAAGTAGTGACGACTTCACTTTTGGAAGGCGACTCAAAAAAAGAGTCGAAGGTACAGCCATGCGTATTTCTTTTTATACGCTCTTCTATAAAGATCATTCGTTCTTCGATCGTTGTATCATCCGGCGTAATCGTTTTTTCCACTTTTTGAGAAAATTTCTTACGTTCCAAAATTTTCTGCATGGCACGGATCAGATCGATTTTTTTAACTTGTCCTCGCTTCAACGGCTTTTCAACATCCGCCAATCCATCGATGTTCATAGGGTCTTTTGTGTAATAAAGACTTCGTTCCTCTGCTTTTTCTGTTAATTTTTCAGCCGCATACTTATACTTACGGTATTCTAAAAGCTGAGTGACCAATTCTTCTCGAGGATCTTCTTCCCATAGTTCTTCATCATCTGTAACAAACTCTTGGATAGGGAGCAACGTCTTACTTTTGATTGCCATCAATGTAGCAGCCATCACTAGGTATTCTCCTGCAACAGCTAGCTCTAGTGTTTTCATTGTATGGATATAATTCATATATTGCTCCGTGATCGTAGCGATTGGTATATCATATATATCGATTTCCATTTGCTGAATCAGATGAAGCAGCAGATCGAGAGGTCCCTCGAATACATCTAATTTAATATTGATCTCCGTCAACTCATTCACTCTTTCTTCTTTTTCTTTGCTAGCCACTTTCCAATATAAGGCTCTGTGATTTCAGTTGCACGGATGGAGACATCCGGATACTTTTCTTGTAATTCATCTAACATTTGGAAGCCCATGTTCTCACCGCGATAAGATGGATTCAAAGAAATGTCATGGATAATCAGCTGATCGTTCGTTGCCCAATAAACACCAATGATTCCTTGAATGTTGGTCGAACCTTCCGGCGTAAAGAAAAAAAGTTCATAATCATCTTCAGATTCGTACGTATCTATCTCCTTCAACAAAGAAGACTTACCTGTCAGCTTCTTATGGAAACTCAACAGTCCCATAGCAATTTTACGGTTTTCTTTTCGGTAATGTGTTAACATCTTCTCACCTTCCTATGACTAAGCCCTTGGAAAATGCTGCTTATAAACATCTGTCATCCTTTTTTTCGTGATATGTGTATAAATCTGTGTCGTAGAGATATCCGCGTGACCTAACAATTCCTGTACTGTCCGCAAATCTGCTCCGTTTTCTAGCAAATGGGTGGCGAAGCTGTGCCGTAGCGTATGCGGCGTTACTTCTTTGTAAATCCCAGCCTCTCTTACTAGCTGTTTCAGATTTTTCCAGATTCCTTGCCGGGAAAGACCTTTTCCATGATTATTGACAAATACATGCATTTCAGATGCGTCCTTTACAAGTAACGGACGTGCTTCGTCTAAGTAGCGTTCCAGCCATTGAATCGCATAATCACCTAAAGGAATAATCCGCTCTTTATCTCCTTTACCGACTGTCTGTACCAGCCCAAGAGAAAGATGAAGATCTCCCAATTTCAATCCAATCAATTCACTGACGCGCATCCCAGTAGCATACATGACTTCTAAGATTGCACGATCCCTTATCCCTAACGTTTTTGTCGTATCAGGTGCTTCAATCAGCTTTTCTACTTCTGCCAGCGTCAATGTACTTGGTAATTTCTGCGCTTTCTTTGGCGTATCGATATGCTGCATTGGATCATGATCCGTGATACGTTCTTGTCGTAAAAACTGATGGAATCTTCTGAGGCTTGAGATCATACGCGTAACGGTTGCTGTCGCTTTTTTTTCTTCATGCAGTTTTTCCAGAAAACGGATGACTAAAAAACGATCGACATCTTGCCATGAAGCAACTTTCTGCTCTTCTAGAAAATGCAAGTATTGTTCCAAATCACGTTCATAGCTTTGACGTGTATTGGCGGATAATCCCCGTTCAATATTCAAGTAGTGGAGATAATCGTTGATTTGCTCTTTCATAATAATCCCCCTCATGCCTCTCTATCATATCAGATACCGCTTCATTCTGATAGTCTTTTTCCATAATCTGAGCAAAGAAAAAGCCGTCTAGACACTCAGACGGACTGGTTTCTTTTTTCTTTTTCATAACATTCCTGACAGATTCCATGGAACGTCAGCCGATGATCTTTTACTAAAAAATGATAACGTTCTTCTACTACTTGCTCCACTTCAAGTAAAAGATCCTCTTCTACTTCCTCGATCGTGCCGCAGTTCAAGCATAGTAAATGATGATGGAAATGTTTGGCGCCTTCTTTTCTCAAATCATAACGGGCTAATCCATCATTAAAACTTACTTTATCGACAATTTTTAATTCTGTCAAGATTTCAAGGGTTCGATAAACAGTAGCAAGTCCAATTTCTGGACTCTTTTTTTTCACTAAAAAGAAGATCTCTTCTGCAGACAAATGCTCTTTCTCATTCTCCAAAAGCACAAGCAGGGTAGCTTCTCTTTGCGGTGTCAGCTTGAACCCCGATTCATGTAGCTGCTGTTTTGTTTTTTTCATCGCCGAAATAGCATTCATGACCATTTACTCAACCCCAACAATTTATAATAATTACAATTTAGAAAAACAATAACACTGTGTTAATTAAAATTATTATAAGCTAGTTAAGAAAAACATGCAAGGGATTCTCAATTAGATTTTTTGACTAATTTTGTCACACCGTTTTCTTGTTTAATCAGTCCTTGTTTCAAAAGATTGCCTAATGCTCGCTTAAAAGCACCTTTGCTGATGCCGAAAGCTTTCATGATGTCTTCTGGATCTGATTTATCTGTAAAGTTGATTTGCTGATCTGCAGAACGTTCTAAAATGGTTAAAATCATTTGTGCATCATCTGATATTGCCTCATACGCTCTTGGTTTCAATGAAAGATTCAGTACACCATCTGGTCGGACACCGATCACACGCCCTTTTACCTGCTCGCCTAGTCGAGGTTCGTTATATCGTTCAGAAGGATGGATAAACCCAAGATAGAAATCTTCAGTCAAAACATACGTACCTGTTAATTTCAAACGGTAGGCTGTTCCTATAACATCTTTGTTTTTCATTTCTTCTGTTCCATACTTGCTTAAAGATTTGAATATTTTTTCGTCTGCTAAACTACCCCAAACACGATCCTTTGCATCAACTCTAAGGGAAATCATCAAACGATCTCCCTTTTTAGGCCACAGCTCTGTCATGGTCGGTAATTCATCAAGAGATACGACAAAGTCTTTATCTGGAAGACCGATATCGACAAATGCGCCTAAATCTTTTCGTGTAGCAGTAACGATCCCAAATGCATAGTGACCGATGCGACTTTTTGGAATTTGTGTAGTGATCCGGTTTTCATGTTTTTGATTTTGGTAGCCGAATCCTTCCACTGCCTCACCGATTTTGTGCTCGCCTTCTGATTTGCTTAAGCCAAAGGTTTGCCCATTTTTTTGGACAAAGTAATTTTTTTCATTTTCATCAATAATAATACCTGTAAATATAGTTGCTAATAAATCGTTCATTTTTTTCTCCCTCTATAGTGAAAGGTTTTCTTAATACATTTCTTTGCTATCATAACATAATGTTATCTACTTGAATAGCTGAGCCTTGCTTTGGAAAGGTGAAAAAAGGAGTATGACAACAGTTGTGTCATACTCCCCTTTTTTGAATAAACGGTGTTTACCTGCCAACTCCTCGGTTTCAAGTCACACTATTCATCAAACATGAGAAGCTGTTTTTTGAAATTGTTCCTTGTGACTCAGAGTGAAACGGCAGGCTCACAACCTCTTTCGTTTAGCTAAAACTAATTGCTCCCATTTCCTCCGAACCACCCAGTTTTACAGTTGATCGTTACGATATAAAATGGCAAAGCACTTTCTCCAATGCCTTTCATCAATGCAGATTTTGTTGAAGTGGCATATAGATTGTAATAGCCTTCCCCATTTTCGATTCTGGCTTTTTCTAATCTGTAACCTCCTTCAACAATATATCCACGTTGGATACATGTAGCAATCACTTTGCTTTGGACACCTGGTGCCCACGTCCATGCTGGATTAGATGCATCGGCAATATCACTTGCTCTGGCAGATTTGATTGGCTGATTCGCTGAGTTTGAAGAGGAAGGAGTCGAGGATGCCGCTTCTTGCTGTGCTGCTTGTGCGACCGCAGCTTGTTGAGCGGCTTGAGCTGTAGCTGCTGCTTGAGCAGCTTGTTTTGCTTGTTCTTCAGCTGCTTTTTTCGCTTCTTCTGCTTTTTTCTTTTCCTCTTCTTCTTTTTTCTCTTTATCAGTGAGCATCTTGTCTACTTGTTTCAATTGTTCATTCAACTGAGCAGATAGATCTGTATTTTTCACCTTTTCTACTGCTTCTTTTGCCGTCTTGTATTGGTCGCGTGTCGCTGAACCCACTACTTTTCCGTCTTTAAAGACTATAGCTGTTTTTTCTTTAGCTGTTTGCAATTCAGCATATTGATTTTTAGCTTCTGTTTGTGCTTGTTGAATCAATTTTCCAAAATCTGTGTTATCCGTTTCGATCGTTTGTATCTCTTTATCTGCTTTCAACTTGATGTCATCTGCTAGATGATCATCGACGATCACAGGTGCTACGAACCATTCATTCACTTTCTGGATATCTTGGATCTTAGATTGGATATCTTGATAAGTTGTTTCTAACGCTGAATATCCTTTTTCATTCTTAAGACTTGATAAATCATTTTTTAGTTTTGATAGATCTTGATGAATCATATCTGCACGAATAAATTGATGGTGATCATCTGTATAAAAGGCAGCAAGTTTCCCATGAAGGTCTTCCATTTGTTGCTGTCTTTTTGCTTCTGCTGCTACTTCGGCTTCTACTTTTTGATGATGGTCATAATAAGCCCAGCCTCCCCCACCTAGTAGAAGAACCGCTGCTAAAGCGAGATAAGGCACTTTTTTTGATTTTTTCTTTTGTGTCTTATCTAGATCTTTTTTTTCTAGGTTTGATTCTTGAGGCGTTTTTTCAGTATTTGGCACGATTGTTATTGGTTCTGTTTCTGCTTCAATCAGCTCAGGCTGGTTCTCTTCTTTTTCTATTTTAGCTTCAAGAACAGTGCTATCTTCACTTGCAGATTGACTTTCAGCATCGGCTTCATTATTTATTCCATCCGACTCTGTTGATTTCTTGTCTGCTTTTTCGAGCATTTCTCTTTTCTCTGCTTCCGGCAACCCATTCGATTTCTCGTCTTCTGATTGTTTTTCAGACAATGTTTCAGTTTTTTCCGGGATATCCGTTTTTAGATCATTCGTTTTTACTGATTCTTTACCTGCAGCGTTTACTCCTCTAATGTCTTTTTCAGCGTCTTTTTCAGCTTCATGTTCTGGTTCTACTTTGTTTTCCTGTGCAATTTTTTCACTGATCATTTTGAGCAGCTCTTCCGCGTGCTCTTCCTTTGTATCTTCACGATGTGCTTTGATATAGGCGGATAGTATCGAATTTTCTTCCTCATTATCGACGATTTCTTTTAGTTCAGCTACTCTTCTTTTTTGTTTTGATTCAAGGGTTTCTTCTTGATTCTTTCCTGATTTTTCCGAAGTCTCACGAACAGTCGCTTTCTTCTGTTCCCTTTTTTCTTTATTGGCTACTTTATCGTGAGTAGATGATACATCGTCTTCTGGTTCTGTTTTTTCGAATAATTCCATCACGGATTCGAGAGGTAGATCTTTCAATTCCGACCATTCGATTGGATCGTTTAATTCTGTATCAGGAAAGACTGCGTCTTCAGTTGATTTATCCTGCATAGTTTCATCTGCATTTATTTCTTCGATTGTTTCTTTTGTTTGCTGATCTTCTGCAGTTAGTTGATGACCGCAGTCTGGACAGATATTGTTCTCATCCATTTTTTTCGATCCGCAATTTGGACATTTTTTCATCACTTAGCGATCGGCTCCTTTACTAGGTTTACGCTACCATTTAATCTATCATATTCTATTCGTCACGCCAATAGCTTATTTTTAGGATTTACTTAAAAATAATGAATAAATTTTCTTCCTATAGAAAAAAAAGCTTGAGACCGCGTAGTCCCAAGCTTTTTTTCTTTTAAAATAAACCAAACCATTTGACTGATTTTTCTTCTGGTCAATAGTTCGTGCTTATTCTAAGAAGTCTTTTAATTGTTTCGAACGAGAAGGATGGCGTAATTTTCTCAATGCTTTAGCCTCGATCTGACGAATACGTTCCCGAGTAACACCAAATACTTTTCCTACTTCTTCCAGTGTTCTCGTACGTCCATCGTCTAGACCAAAACGTAAGCGAAGGACATTCTCTTCCCGATCTGTCAATGTATCTAGTACATCTTCCAATTGTTCTTTTAGTAGTTCATATGCTGCGTGTTCTGCTGGACTTGTTGCTTCTTGGTCTTCGATGAAATCACCTAAATGAGAATCATCTTCTTCACCGATTGGCGTTTCAAGGGAAACAGGTTCCTGCGCGATTTTCAAGATTTCGCGGACTTTTTCTGTCGGAAGGTCCATTTCTGCACCGATTTCTTCCGGCGTAGGTTCTCTTCCCAGGTCTTGCAACAATTGACGCTGGATACGAATCAATTTATTGATTGTTTCTACCATGTGAACTGGAATACGGATCGTACGTGCTTGGTCGGCGATTGCACGAGTAATTGCTTGACGAATCCACCATGTAGCATAAGTAGAAAACTTGAATCCTTTGCGATAATCGAATTTTTCAACTGCCTTCATCAGCCCCATATTTCCTTCTTGGATCAAGTCAAGGAACTGCATGCCTCGCCCTACATAACGTTTAGCGATACTTACTACTAAACGAAGGTTTGCTTCTGCTAAACGCTGTTTTGCTTTTTGGTCGCCTTCTTCGATTTTCAATGCTAACGCTACTTCTTCTTCCGCAGTTAAAAGGGAGACACGGCCAATTTCTTTCAGATACATACGAACCGGGTCATTGATTTTTACACCGGTTGGCGCAGAGAGATCTTCTGTTTTTGCCTGTTCAGCTTTTTTCTCAGCACTTTTCAAGCTGTGAATTGATGGATCACCATTTTCATCCACCACACTGATACCTGCGTCTTCAATCTTTTGGATCAATTTGTCCATTTCATCTGCATTCAAAGTGAATGGTGTAGCAAGCTGATTGGATAAATCATCATATACAACTTGTCGTTTGGGTTTGTTTTCTTTGATGAAAGCTGCTACTGCTGCTTCATACTTTTTTTTATCTGTTCCATTTGCCATAAAAGAAGGCCCCCCTTGAGTAGCTATTTGGCTTGTTTTAACTGTTTCGTTAAATTGATGATTTCGATCGTCAATTCAAGCTCAAGCTGTTTGTTCCCCGTACGTCTGGCTTCTTGCTGCATTTGTTTTTTTAATGTTATTTCATCAGCTAAGCCAGATTTGCTGATCACATCTAGCAAGTCTTGGATTTCCCGTGGCGAACTTTCTTCTGCCACCGGTAAATATTCGATCTCCACCACCAACCGCCTTAAATTTTCATCTTGCAAAAAGTCTAAAAACTCTGCAAGGTTGAATTCATAATGTTGTGAGACATATGCATCGAATAAAAAATAAACTTCTGCATATGCGTCGTGGATAAACTGAAATTCTCGTTCTTTTAAAATATTGCGGACAGAAACTTCTTTAAATGCGCGGTACAACAGAATCTGCTCTGCCTTTTCTACCTGCGTCAACGGTCTCTTCTTCCGTACAGTTTCTTGTCTCTTGGTCTGCGTATGTTGGTTTTCCTGAGGTTCTTGACGATTTTGCTGATTTGTTCTTCGGAGCTCACGCAATTGTTTTTGTATCGTCTCTCTGCTAACCTGAAACTCTGTGGACAGCTGCGATAAATACATATCTTGTTCAATTGGTGAAACGACTCGGCTAAGTTCAACTAATAATTCTTCAAGGTACTCGATTTTGTCTTTTTCATTCTCTAAATTTTTCCCTTGTTTCAAATAACGTGATTTAAAAGTAAAAACTGTTTCACGCCCATGAGCCACTAATTCTTGAAAAGATGCTTCCCCATACTTACGGAGATATTCATCAGGATCAAGCTTTTCTGGAACGACTACGACCGAAAGTCCTAAGCGACTATTTTGCCGAAGCAATTCAATCCCTCGATTGGTTGCTTCAAAACCTGCGTTATCTCCGTCATAACAAAAAACCAGTTCTTTCGTCAGTTTTTCCATTTGCTGGATCTGTTGAGCTGTCAGACTTGTTCCCATGGAAGCTAATCCAGTTTTGATACCAGCCTGCCATGCAGCAATCACATCCATAAAACCTTCGAACAACAAGATTTCTCCATTTTTTCGGATATCGCTTCTTGCTTTATCAAGATTAAATAAAACTTGTCTTTTATTGAACAATTCTGTTTCCGGACTGTTCAAATATTTGGGCTGATCTTTTTCCTGCCCTTTTTCAGGTGCAAGCCAGCGTCCTGAAAACCCGATTGTCTGGCCTTGAGGATTACGAAGGGGAAACATCACCCTTTGGTAAAAACGGTCCGACAGACGGCCATCATCATGTGTGACAAACAATCCAGAACGTTCTAACAATTCATTTGAGAATGATTCATTCTTGAAGACTTGCTGAAGAAACGAGCGTTCATTAGGCGCAAACCCGATATTGAATTCTTCAATCAATTCTAAAGACAACCCACGACTTTGCAAATATTCTAGGGCTGGCTGTCCCGCTTTTGTATGCAACAGCATGTGATGATAGATTTCCGCTGCTTTTTCATGAGCAGCAATCAATTTTCCTGTAGCAGATTCAGGATTTTGTACAGCTACCGTTCGCTGACGCCATTGATCTTCCAACGGAATCTGTTCGAAGTCTGCTACTTTTATCACTGCTTCTGGAAAACTCAGTCCTTCTAGTTCTTGAAGAAAAGTAAACACGTTTCCGCCCTTGCCGCAACCAAAGCAATGAAAGATCTGCTTGTCTTCTGCAACAGAGAAGGATGGTGTGCGTTCTTCATGAAAAGGACACAGCCCTAAGTAGTTTTTACCAGACTTTTTCAATTGGACATATTGTCCAATCACCTCAACGATATTCGTTTGACTGCGTACCGTTTCGATAACTTCTTGAGGAATCCGTTGAGCCATTTTTCCACCCCCTGCTTTATTGATATCTTTTCGTTTTAACAAAAGATATTTCAGGAGAATAACCGGTAAAAAATCGCACTAACTGAAATCAGTGCGATTTTAAAGGACACAATTATACATGTTTGATTGTATCATATTTCAATTCTTTTTCAAGTATAACACATTTCTATTTAATTAAGCATCAATTTGCTACTCTTTTCAGTAGCTGATTTTGAATATCAGCCTTCCAGTACAATAATCGAAGGACAATATTTATGATCATGAACATAACGAAGTATCCTATGGTTTCTCCTAAACCTAAGTTTACTTCCAAAATTCCGTGGAACAGCATCGCAGCTACATATATCCCTACGATTGTCGTTACTGCTAAGAATATTCGCAACGGGTTGAAAGGATAACAAGCTTTTACAACTGCCATGCAGCTGATTCCAATTAGCAAGTAATACATCAACGTAGTGGTTTCACTACTTCCCCACGCGAACGTTTTTCCAAGTAGATACACTGCTATGATATTCACTACTACAAGCAAGGCATTCGGCAACGCGTTGATAAGTGCAGTAGGCAAGTAACGGTAAGTGATTTTGCGTTTATCTTGTTCAAATGATAAAAAGAAGGAAGGATACCCTTCAATCGCCAAATCAATCAGCGTAATCTGGATAGGGATAAATGGAAATCCAATAGCTGTAACGGCACAGATAATCGATAAAATAAAAGAATAAATCGTTTTGATGAAAAAGATACCGGAGACTTTCGTCACATTGTTGACTACCCGACGTCCTTCAAACAGGACTTCTGGCAATGTCGTAAAATCAGAGTCCAACAATACCAGATTAGCAATTTGACGTGTCGCTCCGTCACCTTCTGCCATGGCGATACTACAATCTGCTTCTCTTAATGCCAAAACATCATTTACGCCGTCACCTGTCATCGCAACCGTTCTACCGCTATCTTTCAATTCATTTACCAGTAATTTCTTTTGCTGAGGACTCACTCGACCAAAAACGGTATATTGATGTGCAGCTTCTCGCACGTCCGATTCTTCAGTAATCTGAGAAAGGTCGATATACGCATCATAATTCGGTAATCCTGCACGTCTGGCAATATTGGAGACAGTAAATGGATTATCTCCAGAGATTACTTTCAGGTCAACGCCTTCCTCATGAAGATAAGCTAGTGTTTCTGGCGCATTTTTTCGGATTGGGTCATCGATTTCAAACAGAGCAACTGGCTCAACAAACGCGGGTTTTTCTTCGTTTAATTGCTGATTTGGAGCAATCCCCAACATAAGTACGCGATAGCCATTCGCTTGAGCTGTTTTTAGACTATCTGGCAGCCGATCTTCTTCCACCAAGCGTTCAGGTGCTCCTACGTATACGACTCCTAATTCTGGAAACTCCATCGCACCCCATTTGCGATCAGAAGAAAATGCGACTTTGTTTGTTACATCATAACGATTAGAAAGCTCAAAATACTCTCTCATCGCCCGCATGGTGATGTTGTTATCACTGCTTTCTGCAAGATACGTTCCCATAATTTCTGGAATAGCTTTTTCATACAGCGGATGTAATGCTTCTACACGCTGGATACTCATTTTCCCTTCAGTAATGGTTCCTGTCTTATCCAAACATAATGTATCGACGTGAGCAAGTGTTTCAATGGAATACATGTCTTGAACAAGAATCCGTTTTTTTGCCAGTTTTGTTACACCTGTCGTTAACGCAATACTTATCAGCAATACTAATCCCTTTGGAAGCAT
This sequence comes from Enterococcus sp. HMSC061C05, assembly GCF_001814765.1. Lineage (NCBI taxonomy): Bacteria > Bacillati > Bacillota > Bacilli > Lactobacillales > Enterococcaceae > Enterococcus > Enterococcus sp. HMSC061C05. Next base: position 91,987 of record NZ_KV817757.1, on the reverse strand, counting down.
CCCTAACAAAGCTGCTGCAGAGGCAATAACTGAAATCTTGATAGAAGCATCGCGAATGAACAGTGCCTCCAAAAATAGTATGATCCCTAAAGGAATAATCACGAAACTAGTGAACTTGGATACTTTACGAATCGAATCTACAAGTTCAGAATGAATAGCTTTGTGGGTTTTTGCCTCGCTAGTCAAGCGGACAGCATAATTATCTGCCCCAACTCGGATGACTTCAGCCATGACAGAACCACTTGTCAAAAAGCTCCCAGAAAGCAATTCAGCTCCAGCTTCTTTGACAATCAAGTCAGATTCACCTGTCAAAAGAGCTTCATTTGCTTCTGCCCGTCCTGATATGACCTGCAAATCGGCTGGTATCTGTTCTCCTGCTCCGATTTTTACCAAATCTCCTAATACCAGCTCTTTAGTAGAAATCGATTGTTCTTTACCGTCCCGAATCACTAGTACTTCTGATTGGGAAACAATCGATAATTTCCGTACAAGATTTCTTGCATGTATTTCTTGATAAATTCCAATAACGATATTCACGATAATAATTGCTAAATACGCCATGTTGGAATAAGCACCTACAAATAACAGGCAAATCCCGATACCGAAGTTCAGAAAATTGAATAACGTCAATATATTATCGCTGAATATTTGCTTTGTACTTTTTGATGCATCTTCCTGGTAGTCATTTTGCTGGCCAGAAGCCATTTTTTGAACTACTTCTTGCTGTGTAAGTCCATTCATTTTCTTTTTCTCCATTTTCCGCCAACTTTCAAAAATAATCACGTGTTTAAGTCTAGCGTGTTCCAAGATTAAAAACAACTTGTTTTTATAAAATTTATAGAAAAACACACGAATGGATTCTTACGAAAAAGATACTGATCTTTTTTGTATAAATCACCCGTGTGTTGTTTTTTTATTATCGAACTATCTTTACTTATATTGTTCTTCCAAACGGCTCATCCACCATCCTAGTGCTGTACCAGCTACAAAAAGAACAGGACAAGCTAGCACTCCAGCGACTCCCAATCCCGCGTAATCAGTAGGGATGATCATAATCGTTGAAGCAAAAACGACGCCTAAAATAAAATGGAATAGCTTACTGTATGCCTTTGAGAAAATATAATCCATGATTTTTGACAAGCCAAGGACACAAAGAATCCCACCAATTCCGATCGGCAAGATGACTTCAAACCGAACTTCTTTAAATCCGTCAGCCATCGCTTTGTACAATCCCATATATACCAAAAAATTAGAAGGACTCAATCCTGGGACAATCATCCCTAAACCAATCAATCCACCGGCGATCAGCCAAGTCCCAAAATTCTGATCGACTTGTCCATCAAATAATCGAGCACCGTATAATAAAAACAAATAAGCCAGAACAAAAGTAACAACCATGATGATTACATCAGAAGTATCTCGTCCTTTTTTTCCTGCTTCTTTCCATAACGCAGGAACAGTTCCGACGATACACCCAACAAAAAACCACAATATTGTTGTTTCATACGCCCCTAATAAAAAACTGACTAAAAAAGAAAGTAAAAAGATGCCTGTCACTCCGCCTAGACCAACAGGCAGGAAAAACAAAACATTTTCTTTGAAATTTTTTGTGATATGGGCTAGAAAAGAAATCAGTCGCTCATACATGCCAAAAACAGCTGCTAATGCACCACCGCTGACCCCCGGCAAGATAAATCCTGAACCGATAAACATTCCCTTCACAAACCGCAACATCCAATCTTTGGTTGTGTACCCCACTTTTTGATTTTCCATTTTTTGCCTTTTTTCCACTATTTGCGCACTCCTTCTTTCAACTCATTTTATTATGTTTAGATATTTCCTACTCGTTTATTTAAAGACTTTTTCGTAAGTCTCTATTATTTTTTCATTCATTTTGACAATATCAGGATAAAACATGTTACCTCCATTATGATAGAGATAGCCACCGTTGTAAAGCAAGGACTGGATCCGCCAATATCGGTACTGTTTTCCTTCTTCATTTCCTAAAAGTGGGCTTAACACATCTTTAGAATATGCTTCTGCTAGTTCTACTGTGTTTTCTCCGCCATGATTTTTTACATAGGCAATATAATCTTTCCCAAAATTATACGCTTGGACAGCGGTCCACAGATCACATCCTTGTTTTTTTGCTTCCATTATCATCTCTGCCAAATATTTGACCCCTTGATCAATACTGTCAGCTGGATTATCAATGATATCGGCTTCTCCATGCAAACTCTCTGAACTCTGCATGAGATCTGTGCCTTTTCCTTTTGATTCGGTCAAGATTATTGCCTTGATCAATTTTTCGTATGCTTCCATATGATAATTTTTTGCAGCTGTCGTTATTTCTATTTGATAGCTTTCCACCCGTTTTACTGAGCGATAAGTTCTTCCTCCTAAAAATAACACCGCACCAATGACCGTTAGAAGGATCATGTAAAAAAGAATACGGATAATAGATAATCGTTTTCGCTTCATTTCATCACCTAGTTATTTTGACATCTTTTTTATCTTACTATTTCTTTATCTTCTTGGCTATTTCTTCCTTAAATTCTGTGTACACCTTAAGAAAAAATGAATTTTCCTGTGTTTTTTATCATCTTACGAAAATGATCGTTGTTTTTCAGTAAAAACGATTGCCCAATGACTGTTATAATCGTTATACTTTACACAGTAGGTGATTATGTGAAAAAAGAAAAGAAATATGCAAAAATGTCAGACGGGAGCGAAATTTATTATGAAAAGAGTGGTCAAGGCTTCCCACTCTTTTTACTGCATGGCAATGATGGCAGCGGCCGCTTTTTTTCAGAACAGGTTCCCGTACTTGAACGCTACTATACCGTTTATCTAGTAGACAGCAGAGGACATGGCCGTTCAACAAATGAAGCATCTATATTGAATTTTCATTTGATGGCTGAGGATCTGAATACGATTATGTTGCTAGAAAAAATCAATCAGGCAGATTTTCTTGGATTTAGTGATGGCGCAAATCTGGCATTGGTATTTGCCAGCAGCTTTCCCCAAAAAGTTCATCGACTGATTTTAAATTCTGGAAACACGCTAGTTAAAGGCGTTCGTTTTTCTGCCAGAGTCATCAGCAATTTTCATTATGCATGGGTATGGTTGCTCTCTTTATTTCGCCCAAGCCTTCGCAAAAATCTGTTAGTTATTAAACTATTGCTGCATGATATCGGCCTTACAGAAAACGATTTAAAAAAAATCAACTCCCCAACTTTGATTATTGTAGGAAAAAAAGATGTGATCAAGCTGAAACATTCTCTGTATATAGCTAAAACTATACCAAAAGCTTCTTTTGTACTTGTAAAAGAACAAGGACATGAATTAGCTAGAAAAGATCCTGAACGCTTCAACCGAGAAGTTCTTCAATTTCTTTCTGAAACATAATTATTAGGAATAGAAGGTGATTTATTTGTTAAAAACTACCATACAATGGCTGAAAAACCATCTAGGACTGTTCAAAACAATCTTTTTGATTTCTGTCATTGTCATTATTGTCGGTGAATTGATGTCCATCGGTAAGACTCTATCTATCCAGCAATTAGGAGAAACGTTTGCCACTATACCTATTTGGAAAAGCGGACTTATGCTGTTGATTGGTCTTGTCTCTGTGTTACCTATGATTGGTTATGATATTATTTTGAATCGGATGCTTGAACAAAAGCAGAATCCTCGTTACTTGTTTGAGACAAGCTGGCTGATCAATACAATCAACAATATTGCCGGTTTCGGCGGGTTTGTCAGTGTGGGGCTTCGCTCTGAGCTATATGGACAAAAGAAAGAGAGCAGAAACGTGATCCAGGCATTATCGAAAGTTTTCTTGTTTTTGATGGCTGGACTTTCTATTTACAGTCTGCTTTCTTTTTTACTTGTAGTCTTCACGCCAGTTGCTCCTTTTTTGAAGCAATATTGGATATGGCTGATTGGCGGCGGTCTGTATTTCCCTGTTGTCTTTTTATTCACTACTTTCAAAAAGAAAGGATTCCTTGGTGGTACCTCACTTAAAACGCAAGGACAGCTCTTGCTTGTTTCATTATTGGAATGGTCTGGTGTCCTGTTCAGTTTCCTTTCTGTTGGTTACCTAATGGAAATCCGAATCGATCTGTGGCAAACGATTCCGTTATTCATTGCTGCTTCAGTGATAGGGATTGTGTCTATGATTCCTGGCGAAATCGGCAGTTTCGATGTGATGATGATTATCGGATTATCTGCTATTGGTGTGCCAAGAGAAACAGTCGTTGTGTGGATCTTGCTTTATCGTCTGTTCTACTACATCATTCCGTTTTTGATTGGAATCGTCTTTTTCTTCAAAAATATCGGTTCCACTTTTGATCAACGTTATTCAGGGATCCCTAAGCAGTTAGCAACAGAAATCGCGCATAAAATCGTGGTTGTCCTCTTATACTTTTCTGGAATCATGTTGGTACTTTCTGCCACTATTCCGCAAGCTTTTACAGAGTTTCGCTGGCTTCATAGTTTGAACCCATTGAAATTCCACTTTATTATCCAATTTCCTAGTATATTATTAGGATTTCTTTTGATTGTTATGGGGAGAGGGATCGCTGCACGCGTAAAACGAGCCTATCTGCCTACAATTTTCTTGATCGCACTCGCTTTGTTTTATGTTTTATTAAGCGATTTTAGCTTCACACCGGTGATTTTCTTGTCTATTCTGCTTCTGATCATTCTTGCGTCCAAAAACGAACTGTTTCGGGAACAACTCATCTATTCGTGGGAATGGCGTACGATCGACGGAATCATTATCGGTGCATTGACATTGCTTTATATCGTTATTGGTGTATACAATCTGCCTGACTTTCCACATCGGCGTCACCATTTTATTTCCTTTTTCTTATTCCCTTCTGAAAAGATTTGGTTTTCAGGGTTGTTGGCCATTATCGCCGTTAGCTTCATGATCGTTTTATTTGTCCATTTTCTTCAAGGAGAAAAGAAACAGATTGGCGAAGCCTTTAATGAAGAAAAGGCACTGAAGATCCTCACAACTTATGGAGGAAACTCCGACAGTCAATTGATCTTCTTAAAAGACAAGCGGATGTTTGCCTACGAAAAAGACGGTGAACCAACTGTGCTTCTCCAATTCGCTTGCTTCAATAATAAATGCATCGTAATGGGCGATCCTTCTGGTAAGAAAGAAGATTTTCCAGAAGCAATTGAAGCTTTCATCGAAGAGACAGACCGATTATGTTATTTACCTGTTTTCTACGAAACAAGCGAAGAGATCGTTATGATTTTGCATGAATTCGGCTATGACTTCATTAAAATGGGGGAAGAAGCTTATGTAGACCTGAATAGTTTTACAACATCAGGGAAAAAAATGAAGGGCACTCGGGCTGTCTTGAACCGAATTGAACGAGAAGGATTTACATTTGATGTCTTACAACCGCCGTTTTCTGCTGAGCAAATGAGTATTTTCAAAAATATTTCTGATAATTGGTTGGGTTCACGAAAAGAAAAAGGTTTTTCTTTAGGCTTTTTCTCGGAAGATTATTTACAAAGAGCGCCTATTGCTGTAGTCAAAAATACTCAAGAAGAAATTGTCGCTTTTGCGACGATCATGCCTACTTACACGAACAACAAAGTAGGAACGATCGATTTGATGCGATATGATCCCAAAAAAGCCCCTTCCGGCAGTATGGATTTCTTGTTCCTGCATTTATTTGCTTATATGAAAGAAGAACATATCCAATGGTTCAATTTAGGGATGGCACCTCTTTCAAATGTTGGAACTTCCAGAAAGAGTTTTTTACAGGAAAGAATTGCTTACTTGGTTTACGAGTTTGGCTCTCATTTTTATTCTTTCCATGGATTAAGAGAATACAAAAGCAAGTACGCTACGAACTGGGTCTCACGCTACACCCTATATTCGCGAGATAGTTGGATTGCATATGTTATGATTGCTTTGCTGATTATTGATAATGCGCCAGTTGAGCAGACACAAGGTAGAATAAGTGGTTTGAAAAAATGGATACGAAGAAAGTACTAAAAACTGCGTAGTTAGTAAGGAAACACTCACAATATAAATAAAAGAGACTGAACCAAAGCGTGAGGTACGGCTCCTGCCCTCTCTTATTGTACAATTGAAGAACAAAAAAAGCGGTCAAAACAAGATTTCTGTTTTGACCGCTTTTCATTTTAAACATTTTTCATTACCAAAATATTCGAGTCACGTTTCTTATGCTTCGATTTCTGTAACGATACCTGAACCTACTGTACGGCCACCTTCACGAATGGAGAAGGTCGTTCCGTTTTCAACAGCGATTGGGTGGATCAAGTCAACATCAATCGTCACATTGTCACCAGGCATGACCATTTCTGTATCTTCTGGTAACGTGATTGTTCCAGTAACGTCAGTTGTACGGAAGTAGAATTGTGGGCGGTAGTTGTTAAAGAATGGTGTATGACGACCACCTTCTTCTTTTGTCAACACGTACACTTCAGCTTTGAATTTTGTATGTGGAGTAATGGAACCTGGTTTAGCAAGTACTTGTCCACGTTCGATATCGTCACGTTGGATACCACGTAACAGTACGCCTACGTTATCCCCAGCTTCCCCGTAATCTAACGTTTTACGGAACATTTCTACACCTGTGACAACTGCTTTTTGTGTTTCAGGTTTGATCCCTACGATCTCTACTTCATCACCGACACGAACAGCACCGCGGTCAATACGACCTGAGGCAACAGTTCCTCGTCCTGTAATAGAGAAAACATCTTCCACTGGTAATAGTAATGGTTTATCTGTATCACGTTCTGGTGTTGGGATATATTCATCCACTGTATCCATCAGTTCCATAATAGCAGCTTCAGCATCTGGATCGCCTTGCAATGCTTTTAATGCGGAACCTTTGATCACAGGAGTATCATCGCCTGGGAAACCATATTCGCTCAATAACTCGCGAACTTCCATTTCTACCAAATCGATCAATTCTTCATCATCGACTAAATCTACTTTGTTCAAGAAGACAATTAGGTATTTTACACCAACTTGACGTGACAACAAAATGTGTTCACGTGTTTGAGGCATCGGACCATCAGTTGCAGAAACGACTAAGATGGCACCATCCATTTGGGCTGCCCCTGTAATCATGTTTTTCACATAGTCCGCGTGTCCTGGTGCATCGATATGCGCATAGTGGCGTTTTTCTGTTTCATATTCTACGTGTGCGGTATTGATCGTAATCCCGCGTTCACGTTCTTCTGGAGCTGCATCAATACTAGCATAGTCTTGAGGATTTGCTAGGCCTTTTTTGCCTAATACTGTAGTGATCGCAGCAGTTAAAGTAGTTTTCCCATGGTCAACGTGTCCAATTGTACCAATGTTAACGTGTGGTTTACTTCTGTCGTAATGTTCTTTTGCCATAATTTACAAACCTCCTAAATAATATAGATCACTGAAGGATTTCAGCTCTCACTTTTTTATTATAGTCTTTTTTTGAATAAATCAAAAAGAATACGTCCGGCTTACTTTTTGTAAGATTCGAACTAAGCTTATTATACGTCAAAATTGGTCAAAGTCAACTAAGAGCACTCGCCTGTCTTATACGCGAAAAAAGTACCTTTTATAAATAAAAAATTATGTTTTTTGAGAAAAACTTCAAGCTCTTCTTTAACTTTCTTTTGAAGCAATAAGAACAAAATGAGGAAAAGTTTAAAATTCAGCTGTCGCCAACAACTTTCAATAGACGAAATCTTCTATTTCGTTAATAATAAGAAGAGAGGTGAAGTACATGAAAAAATTAATTGGCGTACTTGTCGTTTTAGGCATCTTTCTCGGCGGAAGTTTTGCAGCCTATCATTATTTTTACGGCGGCGAAGCCTATTATACAAAAATCACGACGAATGGCGAAATGTCAGCTTTCCGAACAGATAATGGAGAAAAATTTACGACTTATACCTACAAGCAAGCGGCTTATAACAAAGATGGAGAAAAAAAACAAGTGACGCTTCATGAAGTAAGAGAACATCCATTAAAGATGAATGCGTATCTCCAACTCAAAGTCAATCCTCGTAAAGGTGTATTAAGCTGGGAAGAAATAAAAGCTTCTGAAGTCCCTAAAAATGCGGCAGAAAAAATCGATCAATAATCGGTGGTCTTAAAATTTTATTAGATAAAAAGAGGCAGGGACAGAAGCGTTTAACTCCAAGAAATAA